>CACZOZ010000176.1:0-14075 GCA_902782865.1 uncultured Eubacteriales bacterium | reverse complement strand
GGAAGACCCGTCCTGTTCATTCCCGGTGACGAGGACCCCTCGCCCCTGAACACGGACGCCCTGAGCGACGGGGATGTCCGTGCACCCTACATCCGGCAGATCGAGCAGGCCGGCGCCGAGTATCTGGACGCGCCGTACCGGTACGAGGCGGGGGGAAGTGTGATCTGGTTCTGCCCCGAAGCCCTGTACACCCTGGACCTGGACGCCGCGGAACGGACGGCTTCCGCCCGGCGGGATGAGCTCCTGCAGGAGCAGGGCACGCCTCAGAGGGACGCGTATCTGCGGGCGGCTGAGTATCAGCTGGACCGGATCGGGAGGATCCGGGAGGCGCAAAGGACCATGCTGCGCACCGATATCCACGTGGCTCTTTCCCATGTGCCCCTGTCCGAGAGCGGCCTGAGGGACCTGCATGATCTGTTCTATGGCGGAAAGAGCCTGTACATCCAGGGCATCTCCCTGGTGCTCGCCGGGCACTACAACGCGGGGCAGTGGCGTGTCCCCTGGGGCGGCGCTTTCTTCATCCCCCGTTCCTTCAATCTCGGGGAGAGCGGTTTTTTTGTCAGTGATAACGGGCTCAAGGGCGCCCAGTCCGTGGTGGGGGTCACCCAGGTGATCACGCCGGGGCTGAACGTGTCCCGGAGCTATCCCGGGATCATGCGTTATTTCAGGCTGTTCAATCAGCCGGATCTCACCCTGGTCACTCTGACCAGGAAGATCGTGGATTAGTATATCTTGTCGGATCGGAGCGTGTGAGTACGATGCCAAAGCTTGAGATCGAAAACCGAGAATTGTCCTGGCTGGATTTCAACTACCGGATCCTGTCGGAAGCGCAGAACGATGATAATCCTCTTCTGGAACAGTCCAAGTTCCTCTCTATCGTATCCAGCAATCTGGACGAGTTCTTTATGGTGCGGGTGGGATCCCTGTGCCGCAATATCGAGGAGGGTTCCGGTAAGCTGGACCCGGCCGGCATGACCTACAAGGAACAGCTCAACGCTGTCTGGCAGGAAGCCCACAGACAGGTGGACCGGCAGTATTACGTGCTGCAGCGCAAGCTCCTTCCGGCGCTGGCCATGGAAGGGATCCATTTTCTGTCCCCGGGCATGCTGGACAAGGAACAGCTCAAGTGGCTGGGGGAGTATTTCGATGAGCAGGTGCTCCCGCTCCTGACCCCGTGGGCCATCACGGCCCAGAGGCCGTTTCCGCTCCTGACCGCCAAATGCCTCCATATCGCCGTGCTGCTGCCGCCCCGGATGCGTTCCGGCGGCTACCGCTTCGCTCTGGTATCCGTGCCCACTTCCCTGTCCAGGGTGGTACTGCTGCCCAGCGGCATCGGCCATAAGCGCGGCATCCTGCTGGAGGATGTCATCTGCATGCATATGTCCCGGCTCTTCAACGGCCTGAAGCCCGTGGCCATGGCTCCCTTCCGGCTGACGAGGAACGCGGATTTCCTGTATAACGATCATGACGCGGCACTGCTCATCGCCGAGATGCGCAAAAACCTCAAACGGCGCAAATGGGGCAAGGTGGTGCGTCTGGAAGTGCCCAAGGGCTGTGACCCGCGGCTCCTCATCCGTCTGAGGAAGTATCTGTGCATCACGGAAAAAGAGACCATGCACGTGCCCGGTCCCATCGATCTGACCTACTTCATGAAGGAGGTCAGCGGTTACGAGGGCTTCGACCATCTGCGCTTCGATCCCTTCACCCCCTGGATCGATGAAAAATACCTGCAGTCAGGGGATATCTTCGAATACATCCGCTCATCCGACCGGCTGCTGCATCACCCCTATGACTCCTTCGATCCGGTGGTGGATTTCGTGTGCCGTGCGGCGGAAGATCCGCAGGTCATGGCCATCAAGCAGACGCTTTACCGCGTCAGCGGCAAGAGCCCCATCGTGGCGGCCCTGGCCCAGGCGGCGCAGAACGGAAAGCAGGTCACCGTGCTGCTGGAGGTCCGTGCCCGCTTCGACGAGGAAAACAATATCAAATGGTGTCTGGAGCTGGAAAAGGCGGGCTGCCACGTGTATTACGGCGTGGCCGATCTGAAGACCCATTCCAAGATCACCCTGGTGGTGCGCAAAGAGGATGACGGCATGCGCAGCTATGTGCATCTGGGAACGGGCAATTACAACGATTCCACCGCGAAACTGTATACGGACTTCGGCCTTTTCACCGCCGACGCGGTGATCGGCAGGGACGCGGGCAAGTTCTTCAATATGGTGACCGGGTACGGCGGCGAAGCGGTGATGGACAAGCTGGTCACGGCGCCCTATCAGCTGCGCAGCACTCTGGCGGACCTGATCAAGTACGAGATCAGGAACGCCAGGGAGGGCCTGCCGGCCCTGATCAGCGCCAAGATGAACTCCCTGTGCGATCCGGACATGATCCGTCTCCTGTACAGGGCCGCGGACGCGGGCGTTCAGATCCGTCTCCTGGTCAGGGGCATCTGCTGTATCAAAAAACGCAAGAACATCCAGATCCGTTCCATCGTGGGGCGTTTCCTGGAGCATGCCCGGATATTCATCTTCCACCACGGCGGGGATCAGACCGTTTATCTTTCCTCCGCCGACTGGATGCCGCGGAACCTTGACAAGCGCGTGGAGCTGATGTTCCCCATCGAGGACGCGGATATCAAGGCCCGGATCATCGCCACCCTGAGGGATGAGTGGCGGGACAACGTCAAGGCCTGGGAAAAGAAAAAGACCGGCCTTTATGTGCGCGTTCGCCGGGGCGAGCCCGCCATCAACGCTCAGGAGGAGCGGATCTGCGGCCATGCCATGATCGAGGATCTGTCGCCCGTGCTGGATGAGGATGACCTTCGCTCCATCGACCGGAAGGACCGGCAGGATGAGGACGAGGTTCCGGACGCCTCCGAGGATCCCGTCACGGCCGCTGCTGCCGGCGGCCCGGAGGAGGATGAGATCCTTCTTCCTGATGACGATCCCGGTGAGGACGAGGACTTTTCCCTCGACACGCTGGGCGGCGATCGGGACGGCTCTGAGGATGTGGAAAGCATGTTCGACGCGTTCCGAGACGACGAGGACCGCTGACACGCTTTTCCGGGCAACAAAAAAGCCGCGGCATTATGCCCGGCTTGGCGCACCCGGCGCGATTCGAACGCGCGGCCTTTCGCTTAGGAGGCGAACGCTCTATCCTGCTGAGCTACGGGTGCGTGTCTTGAAAGACAAGGCATACTATACCATAGCTCGATGAAAAAAACAAGGACAAATCGAAACTTTGTCTGTTAAAAGGGAGACGGGACATGGAAGGGATCACATCAACGGTACAGATCGTGCTGCCCCAGCACTGCAACGGTACGGGCAGCCAGCGCCTCTTCGGCGGGCAGATGATGGCCTGGATCGATATCACGGGCGCTGTGGCGGCCCGGCGGTATACCAACCGTGCCGTCACCACGGCCTGCGTGGATAATCTCAGCTTTATCGGCGCGGCTTTTCTCAATGATACGGTGGTCCAGGAGGCCCGCGTCACCTGGACGGGGAATACTTCCCTCGAGGTGAGGATCGACAGTTTCGTCGAGCAACTTGACGGCACGCGCACCCTCGTCAACCGGGCATACGCGGTCTATGTGGCCCTGGATGAGGAGGACAGGCCCGTCAGGGTCAGGCCCTTCGTACCGGAGACGGATGAAGAGAAAAAAGAGTACCTGGACGCCGAGACGCGCCGGGATATCCGGAACGCGCGCAGGCGCCGCGACACGTTAAGCCCCCGGAACGAGTGAAACGGGAGAGGAACAGGCATGATCGATATCCGCAATGTCAGCTTTGCATACGATGAAGAGTCCGGGGATGTCCTCAGGGACGTTACTTTGAAGATCGGTGAGGGATCCTTCACCGCCGTCCTGGGCGGGAACGGGTCCGGCAAGTCCACGCTCGCCAAGATCTTCAACGCCCTGTGCCTGCCCCGGGAGGGGAAGGCCTATGTGGACGGCATGGACACCTCGGACGACGCGCTCCTGTGGAATATCAGGAGCTCCGTGGGCATGATCTTCCAGAACCCGGACAACCAGATCATCGCCACTTCTGTCCGTGACGACGTGGCCTTCGGTCTGGAAAACCTGGGAGTGCCCCCTGCTCAGATGCCCGAAAGGATCTCAGACGCCCTGAAGTCCGTGGACATGGAAGCTTACGCCGACAAGGCGCCGCATCTTTTGTCCGGCGGGCAGAAGCAGCGGGTGGCCATCGCGGGCATCCTGGCGATGGAGCCCCGCGTGATCATCTGCGACGAGGCCACCGCCATGCTGGACCCCAGAGGCCGGCGCGAGGTGTTCGACATCATGAAGCGGCTCAACCGGGAGAAGGGGATCACGGTCATCTGGATCACCCACTTCATGGACGAAGCGGTGCGCTGCGATGACATCATCCTCATGAAGGACGGCCGTGTCGCCTTCCGCGGCGCGCCGCGGGAGATATTCACCGATCCCCGGATCGTCGAGGAAAACCGCCTGGTCCTGCCGGATGCCGCGGGCATGTGCCTCCGCCTGAGAGAAGCGGGGTTCGACGTGGACTTCTGCCTGACCGTGGATGAGCTGGCGCAGGAGGTGGCGGAAAAATGCCTCTGACACTGAAAAACGTAAACTGCGTCTATCAGACGGGCACGCCCTATGAGACCGCGGCCCTGAAGGACGTATCCCTGGAATTCAGCGACGGGATGTACGTCGCCATCGTGGGAAAGACCGGGTCGGGGAAGTCCACCCTCGTGCAGCACCTTAACGGGCTGATACGGCCCACGTCCGGAAAGGTCTTTTTCGACGGAAAGGATATCTGTGACAAATCCTTTCCCCTCAGGGACCTCAGGCGCCAGGTGGGTCTGGTGTTCCAGTACCCGGAGACCCAGGTCTTCGAGGAGACGGTGGAAAAGGACATCGCTTTCGGCCCCCGCAATTTCGGCCTGACAGACAGTGAGGTGGCCGAACGGGTCAAGGAAGCCATGGACGCCGTGGGTCTGGACGACAGTTTCCGGGAAATGTCCCCCTTCGAGCTCTCCGGCGGCAATGTCCGCCGCTGCGCCATGGCAGGCATCCTGGCCATGAGGCCCCGGTTCCTGGTGCTGGATGAGCCCACGGCGGGTCTGGATCCCGCGGGGAAAAAGCAGGTCCTGGAGATGATCCGGGAAAGGAACCGCGGCGGCACGGGCATCATCATGGTCACCCACAACATGGATGACGCGGCGGCGTATGCCGACCGGATCATCGTGATGGATCAGGGAACGGTCAAAATGGACGGCACGCCGCAGGAGATCTTTGCCCGGACCGGCGAGCTCACTTCTCTGGGCCTGGATGTGCCCTTTACCGTCAAGCTGGGAGCGGCCCTGCGGGCGAAGGGGATCGATATCCCCGCCGGGCTGGTCCGGGAGGAAGAGACGGCGGATTTCCTGATCGGTCTCCTCAAAGAAAAGGGGGGTGAGGCGCGTGCTTGAGAAGATCACTCTGGGCCAGTACTATCCCGGGAGCAGCGTCATCCACCGTTTGGACCCGCGCACCAAGATCCTGCTGCTGATCATGGCCATCACCGCGCTCTTTCTCGCGGGGAACATCCCGGCTTTCATCCCTTCTGTCATCGCCCTGGCGGCAGTCATCCTTCTGACCGGGCTGCCGGTCAGGCTCATCCTCCGGGCGATCCGCCCGCTGCGGTTCATCCTCGTGCTCACTTTCGTGCTCAACCTGTTCTTCACTCCGGGCGACACCGTGCTCCTGGAGTGGCGCTTTATCAGGATCACATCGGAAGCGCTGTTCAGGTCCGTGCTGTATACGGTACGGCTGGTCCTGCTGGTGATCGCGTCCTCCCTGCTCACCTATACCACGGCGCCCATCCCCCTGACGGACGGGCTGGAGTCCCTGCTCAAACCCCTGGCCAAACTGAAGTTCCCCGCCCATGAGATGTCCATGATGATGACCATCGCCCTCCGGTTCATCCCGACGCTCCTGGAGGAAACGGACAAGATCATGAAGGCCCAGGCCTCAAGGGGCGCCGATTTCGAGACCGGGAACATCCTCAGGCGGGCGCGGGCCATGCTCCCCATCCTGATCCCGCTCTTCGTGAGCGCTTTCAGGCGGGCCGGTGATCTGGCCACGGCCATGGAGGCCCGGTGCTATCACGGCGGGGAGGGCCGCACCAAATTCCATGTGCTCAGGATGCGGCGCGATGACTGGCTCGCTCTGCTGCTGGGCGCCGTGCTGATCGCCGCAACGATCCTGATCACCGATGTTATATGATTTTGACACGTACAAGGAGGGATCCATATGGTCGTCAACAGAATGATCGAGCTGCTCAACGCGAGAGTGGTGCTGGAGGGAGAGTTTCTCGACTGTGACATCGAGAGCGGTTTCTGCTCGGATCTGATGAGCGACGTGCTGGCTTTCGTCAACGAGAGCACCGTGCTGATCACCGGGCTCACCAATCCCCATGTGGTGCGCACCAGCGAGATGCTGGACCTTAAGTGCATCGTATTCGTCCGGGGCAAGATCCCGCCGGAAAACGTGATCGACGAGGCGCGGGACCTGGGGATCACCGTCCTGTCCACGGATCTGACCGCCTTCATCACCTGCGGCATCCTGTACGGCGCGGGGCTCCGCGGTGTCACCATACAACGAAACGAGCATGGGGGGATCGTGTGATGGGCCTGCATATCGCGTATCATCTGACCGCCGGGGATTTCACCACGGCGGGGGAAGCTTCCACCGGCATCAAGAAGCAGCTGCGCCAGCTGGGCATCCCGTCCTCGGTGCTGAGGCGGATCGCCGTGGCGGCCTATGAGGCTGAGCTCAATCTGGTGATCCATTCCCTGGGCGGGGATCTGACGGCGGATGTGGACGCGGAGAAGATCGTCCTCAGGACCATCGACTGCGGCCCCGGCATCCCGGATATCTCCCTGGCCATGAAGGAGGGGTATTCCACCGCGGGCGACGAGGCGCGCAGCCTGGGTTTCGGCGCCGGCATGGGCCTGCCGAACATGAAGCGGAACGCGGACGAGTTCGACATCGTGTCCAAAGTGCCTGACGGCACCACCATCACCATGATCTTCAGGATCCAGTAACGGAGGCGTTTATGGAGGAGATCAGATACCATTCGGTGCGCCTGGCGGTGGACCGCTGCAAGGGGTGCACCAACTGCCTGAAGCACTGCCCCACGGAAGCTATCCGCGTCCGGGGCGGCCGGGCGCACATCATCAACGAGATGTGCATCGACTGCGGGGAATGCATCCGGATCTGCGAGCATCACGCGAAGATCGCGGTCACGGACAGTCTGGGTATCATCAATGAGTATATCCATCCCATCGCGCTTCCCGCGCCGTCCCTTTACAGCCAGTTCAAGGAGCTCAGGTCCCGTGAGCAGCTGTTCGACGCTTTCCGGGCCATCGGGTTCGATGATGTGTTCGAGGTGGCCGTGGGCGCGGACGTGGCCAGCTGCGCCATCAAAGAGCGCATCCGCGACAAGGACTTTGAAAAACCGGTCATCTCGTCGGCCTGCCCGGCGGTGGTGCGTCTGATCCAGGTCCGCTTTCCGGACCTGCTGGACCACATCGTGGACGTGAAGCAGCCCATGGAGGTGGCCGCGATCCTCGCCAGGGAGCACTTCTCAAAAAAATACAACTGCTCCCCGGAGGATATCGGTATCTTTTTCATCACGCCATGTCCCGCCAAAATGACGGCGATCCATCATCCCATCGGCCACGACAAGTCGGCGGTGGACGGGGCCATATCCTTTATGGATATCTACGGAAAGCTCCTGGCCAATCTCAAGTCCGGCGGTGAAAAGCCCGCCGACGTGGAAGCCACGGGCTACGGCGTGGGCTGGGGCGTCATCAGCGGCGAGGGAGAGGCCGTACGCCCGGGGAACGTGCTGAGCGTCGACGGCATCCGGAACGTGATCCGTGTCCTGGAGGAGATCGAGAACGACAACCTGCCTGACCTGGACTATTTTGAGGGCAACGCCTGTGTGGGCGGCTGTGTCGGCGGCGCCCTGACCTTTGAGAACAATTACATCGCCGGCAACGCCCTCAAAAAGGTGGCCGGGAAGCTGGACGGCAGGCACCCCAACGAGATCTATCGCGGGGAGCGGGTGCGGGATCCGCGCTTTATCAACACCGAACCCATCGAACCCAATACCGTCATGAAGCTGGATGATGATATCGTCGCCGCCATGAGGAAACTGGACAGGATCAACGACATCCTCCTCAAACTCCCGGGTTACGACTGCGGCTCCTGCGGATCACCCACCTGCAGGACCTTCGCCGAGGATATCGTCCGCGGGCAGTGCACGGAGATGGACTGCATCCACATCCTGAAAGACAGGATCAAAACCATGGCCGAGGAAATGCTCACCCTGGCGCAGAACCAGCGGGAATAGGAGGACGAATATGAGATTATCGGAACTGACGGCCCTGATCGAAGCCAGGAGCCTGACACCTTCCCTGACGGAAGACAGGGAGATCGCCTGCGGTTACACCTGTGACCTGTTGAGCTGGGTCATGGCCCACGGGAAGCAGGGGATGGCCTGGGTCACGGTACAGATCCATATGAACGTGATCGCCGTCGCGGCTCTGAGCGAGATGGCCTGCGTGATCCTGCCGGAAAACATCGTGATGGAACCGAGCAGCCTGGAAAAAGCCGAGGATGAGGAGATCCCGGTGCTTTCATCGCCTTTGAGCGCCTACGATATCTGCGGCAGGATGGCGGCGGCAGGGCTGAAGGGCCCCATGGACTGAGACATGGTCCGCCTCCATTACGATCTGCACATCCATACCTGCCTGTCGCCCTGCGGGGACGATGACATGACGCCCGGTGATATCTGCGCCATGGCATCTCTGAAAGGGCTGGATATGATCGCCGTCACCGATCACAATACCGGGCTCAATCTCCCGGCGGCCGCCGTGTGCGCCGCCCGGTACGGCCTTGTCTTTGTGCCGGGGATCGAGATCACCACCCGGGAGGAAGTGCACCTGCTGGGGTATTTCCCGGATGTGAGGAGCGCTGTCGAGGCCGGCAGGATCGTGACGGAACATCTGCCCAAGGCGAAGAACAAGCCGGCGTTTTTCGGGCATCAGCTGGTCATGGACGAGGAAGGATCGGTCAAATACGAACTCGACAGTCTTTTGATCGGCGCGACGGACATGACGCTCAATGAAGCCGCGGCGCACGTCAGATCCTTCGGCGGCGTACCGGTGCCCGCCCATATCAACCGCGGCGCCCACGGCATCCTGACCAATCTGGGCTTCATTCCGGAGGAGGCGGGCTTCACTGCCGTGGAGGTGGCCCGTTCGCTGCCCTGCCCGGCGGCGGCTCAGGCTGGCAGGATAGTGCTCCACTCATCCGACGCCCATTACCTGGGCGATATCGCCGAGCCCGAGGAAACGGTCGAACTGGAAGAAAATACCACCGCCGCTTTTCTCAGGTACCTGGGCGGTGCTTGAAAAACTCCCATTTTCTGTGTTATAATGTTTTTGTATTGTTTTTTTCTTTTTGAGCAGGTTGGGAGGATTTTTCATGGCAATGGATTTCGCGGCGGTCCAGCAGAATCAGCCGATCCGTGACGCGGCGTATCAGCAGCTCAAGCACGGCATCATCACCGGGGAGATCCCGGCCGGTACAAGGATCGTGGAGACCGCTTATTCTGAGTTTCTCCATATCAGCAGGACCCCTCTGCGGGAGGCGCTCCACCGCCTGGAGAGAGACGGCCTGGTACAGTACACGCCTCACCGCGGCGTGATCGTCAACGCCTTTACCATCAGCGACATCGAGGAGATCTTCATCATCCGCAACGCCATGATGATGCTCCTGCTGCCCTCCATCGTGGAGAACGTCCAGCCCAGGCATATCGCCGAACTGGATGTCCTCCTGAGGGAAATGGACAGTGCCCTGAAGATCGAGGACGTGAATGCCCTGGCGGTGCTCAACAGGCGCTTCCACCGGACGATCGAACAGATATCGGACCGGCACCGTATCCTCTCGGTGATCGATTCCCAGGAGGAATACATCATGCGTTTTTCCGCCATGACCATCGCCAGCGTGGTCCGGCGCACCCATGCCCACGACGAGCACCACCGCCTGGTGGACCTGTTGCGGGAAAAAGACCTGGAACACCTGCGGGAGCTGATGGCTCACCACCTGGAGGAGAGCAAGACCACCTGTCTTGAAGCGGTGCGCAGCCAGAAGCATCCCCAGTCCAAATGAACATCGGAGGCTGAGATGGACCTGAGAAGGTTTTTCGCCTGTATCATTGCGGCAGTATTCATCATCCTGTCCGTGCCCGCCCTCGCGGACGAGGGAGAGATCCATGTGGACGACGCGTTTCTGGGCGGCGGGGACGAGGATGCGTCCTACACCGAACCTGTGATCGAGCAGGAGGGAAAGGTGCTGCGTCTGGACGACGGCAGCGTGATCCTGACCATCACCGCGGTGGGGGACATCACCATCGGCAGGAATGTCCAGTATTCCGGCAAATCGATCTTTACCCGCGAGCTGGAAAAGCAGAACAACGACCCCAATTTCATCTTCAGGAACATCCATACCGTTTTTGAGACGGATACGCTGACCATCGCGAACTTCGAAGGCGTCCTGGCGGATGAGTACCAGATACCGACCAAGAAGCGGAACAACGATTTCCTTTTCCTGGCCCCGACGGATTACGCGTCGATCCTGCCCCGCAACAGCGTGGAGATGGTCACGATCGAAAACAACCACACCGGGGATTTCGGCGAGGCGGGCCTTGAGTCCACCCGGAGGGCCCTGACGAACGCCAACGTGAAGTGGGCGGACAAGGAAAATGTCGCTATCTATGAGGTCGAAGGGTTCAGGATCGCGCTGCTGGCGTACCAGACCCTCAATCAGCCCTATACGTCCAAAGAACTGGAAGAGATCGTGGACGGGAAGGTGAAAGCCCTCAAGCAGGATAATGACCTGGTGTTCGTTTACTTCCATTGGGGCAACGAGCTGGATTACAGCCCCAAGGATAATCAGATCAGCCTCGGCCGCGCGGCGATCGATTCCGGCGCGGATCTGGTACTGGGGGCTCACAGCCACCGCATCAATCCCATCGAGTGCTATAACGGGAAGTATATCGTCTATTCCCTGGCCAACTGCTCCTTCGCCGGCAACAACAAGCCCAGCGATATGTTCACCTTCGTGTTCCAGACCCGCTTCCGGTACAAGAACGGCCAGATGATCTCGAACATTTTCCGGATCATCCCGTGCCGCATCTCCTCCCGGAAGGATTATAACGACTTTGCCATCACCCCTCTCACGGAACAGACCAACATCGACACCGTGATCAACACCATGCTCAACGCGGGCAGGAAGCTCAATTACGCCGTGACGAGCTATCCTCTGGAGTGGGAGTGAGCAAAAGGCGGAGCCTTTTGCAGTTATGACCGCCGCGGGGAGGGTATTTATGCAGATCATGTTTCCGGACTACGAGAACTGCGGCCTCAATGTCGTATCATCTCTTATGGCCTATTTCGGCGCGCCTTCCCACCACAAGCGCCATCCGATGGTGGAATCCATGCTGGACGGCGGAAAGTACCGCAGCGCGGTGCTGATGCTCTTTGACGGGATGGGCATGGACGCCCTGGAAAGGTTCTGCGCTCCGGACGGTTTCTTCAGGTCCCGCCTGAAGTGCGAAATGACGGCGGTCTATCCTTCCACCACCACCTGTGCCACCACCAGCATCGAGTGCTGCAGGGCACCGGCGGAGCATGGCTGGCTGGGATGGACGCTTTATTTTGAGGCGATCGACCGCCATGTGGACGCCTTCCTCAACACTTACAACGGTGAACCGGCGGCGGATTATCCCGTGGCGGAGACCTTTCTGCCGCGGAGGTTCGTCTATCGGGACATCAACGCCGCCGGGAAGGCCGAGGCGCACTTCATTTCCCATCACTGCGATGATCTGAGGATCGATACCCTGGACGAGCTGACAGAGCAGGTGCGCGCTCAGTGCGAAAAGCCCGGCAGGCACTTCCTTTATACCTACTGGAACGATCCGGATCACACCATGCACGATCAAGGGGTCACGTCGGACAGCGTGCGGGATATCATCCTGGATATCGAGCGCCGGATCGAGAGCCTGGCCGCGGCCCTGCCGGAGGACACCCTGCTCATGATCACCGCGGACCACGGTCTGATCGACGCGAAGCATCTGTATGTGGAGGATCATCCCGAACTGATGCGGGCGTTGAAGCGGGATACATCCATCGAGCCGCGGGCGACAGCTTTCTATGTGAAGGATGAGTATAAAAAAGCATTCCCGGATCTTTTCAGGGAATGCTTCGGAGATGATTTCATGCTGCTTGAGCGGGAGGAATTCATCAGCCGGTTCCTGGGACCGGGAGAGCGCAATCCTCTTCTTGGGTCTCTGGTGGGGGATCATATGGCCCTGGCCTGCGGCCCCGAATGCATCGATATGCGTCGGAGAGATCATTCGCTCATAGGGGTCCACGCCGGATTGACCGCCGCGGAGATGAGGGTGCCCCTGATCACGGCGCGTTCATGATCTCGGTGAGGATGCTGTCGTCTGTCAGATAAAGTCCCGTTCCGTCCACTTTCATGAGCAGCTGGGACGGCGTGACCCGGTAGAACTCGATGACCCGTTCGTGGAGCGCGCTTTTGAGCGTGACGGAAGCGGCGGGTCCTTTTTCTGCGGCCGCGTCCCCGGCAGGGCCGAGGATCTTCATGCCCTGGAGCCGCGCCATCCATCCCGCGAAGGCGTCGGCATCCACGGGCCCGTCGTTGGTCGTTACGGTGAGGGCGTAAAGCTTTTCACCGTTTTCGTCGTAACGCTCGTGCCCCAGCGCGTCTTTTTCCTCGATGAACGCGAGGGTGTAGTTCCTTTCCTCCGGTCCGGCCGTGACTGAAACACGCGTGAGAGCGTATATCGGCACCTGAAAAGGTACGCTCAGTACGGCTTTTTCGGTATCGGGCACTTTCAGAGCTTCCGTAAAGAAATACGATACGGTCACCACCTGATCCCGGTAAAGGGCGTAACGGCTCGTTTCATCACAGGGATTGCCGATCAGAAGGATCTCGTGCCTGGCGGGCAGATCCATTTTGACGGTGCTCCCGTCACTGACAGGCGCGGTCACCACGCTCTGCGCGATGAGGACGTCGATGGTCAGATACGGCTCCGTGAGCCCGTATTCTTCAAGATCCGCGTCAGCTGCTTCCGCGATGGTCCTTCCAAAGCTCAGCTGGGACAGGTTTTTCAGGTAACCGCCGGAAAAAGTTCCGTTGACGGGATAATCGAAGGGATGGGTCATCTGCCAGCCCATGTCCGTGTACCGCATGGAAAAACCGTATGCCCCCGACAGGGACACGCTGTCCACGATATCGGGATTGATGCTGATCTTCGGCGCGGGGAAGAGCATCCCGCGGCTGACGGAAAAGGCGCTGTACATATCCGTGGAACCCGCGTAGATGGTCCGGTCGTCGTCAAACATGAAGTAATAGTACGGGATCCCGCCCCGGATCTGGCTTCCGATCAGGAGCGTGTGGATCTTTTTGTCCGCGGTGAGGATGACAGCCCTGCAGCGGTAGGGATCGAAGCCGAACAGTTTCAGATCGGTCCGTTCTTCGGCGGTGTCGATCACGGTCTTTTCCGCCCGGATCAGACGCACATTGTTCATGATCCCGCGGGTCACGCTTTCCTTCAGTTCCCTGTCCGGCCTGTCGGAGAGCACCAGCTTTTCTCCGCTGACGGAAAGGGTATATTCGTCCCCGTCGCCGGGATCGACGGTCACGGATACGATGTCGTCCGTCTCCGCGGTGAACAGCACCCGCACGTCTTCCGAAGCGGTGTGCACTTCCGGCGGCTTCCTCCGGGGCAGGCTGCGCTGTATGAGATACCAGGCGCTGATCAGGAACAGGATGGTGAGCGCCAGGAGGGCTGCGGTCTTCAATTTTTTTTCGGAGCGGCGGCCGGTCATCGTTTTTTCCGCCTTATCAGCACCGCCGCGGCGGTGAGAGCGACAGCCGCGGCCGGGATGAGGCTCAGGAGCACCGGCAGGACGGGGGAGACGTAATCCAGGCTCCGCCTCACGCTGGTCTTGGAAGCGATGTCCAGCCG
>CACZOZ010000175.1:0-7515 GCA_902782865.1 uncultured Eubacteriales bacterium | reverse complement strand
TTCATCGCCTATGAGAACAGGCCCGTATGGACCTTTGAGAACGCCCTGGCCCTTTCCATGATCCACGGCATCCTGCCCAGGCCCAATGACTTTTACGGGCCACTGGACCTGATGGCCGGCGTCTGGAAGATATTCAGCCGTTTCCCCGTCGACCAGGCCGACTGGCGGCCCTACTGGTCCAACGGAGCCGTATCGACCGACAGCCGCGTGAAGATCAGCTATTACCGCCATGAAGCGCCGGACGGGGCTTTGACCCTGCTGGCCCTGTGCGCCAACACCTCCAGGGAGACGGCGGAGCTCGTGAGCTTCCGTCTGAAGGAGGACCCTTCCCTGACGCAGTGGACCGATCTGACCGAAGGGAAGAAAGTGACCGGCCCTGTCACTTTCGCGCCCTGGGGATACCGCATCTTCCTGGTGAGATGAGCCGGAAATATCAAAACGCCTGCCAAAGCCGATCGGCATGGCAGGCGTTTTGCATTCTTCCGGACAGGCCGGCTTTAATCGTCTCCGCGCAGGAACTCCGTGAGCATCCGGACAGCTTTCGCCCGGTGGGAAAACTTCTCCTTGAAAGAGATCGGCAGGCTGGCGGTGGTGCGGCCGGCACTGTCCTCCGATATGAATATCGGGTCGTAGCCAAAGCCGTTCGTCCCGTCCTCCTCCTCCGCGATGGTGCCGTTCCAGACACCGGTGAACGTTGACTCCCTGCCGTTTTCGTCGATATGGCAGATGCAGCACACGAACCTGGCGCTGCGGTCGGACACGCCGCGCAGGCCCTCCAGCACCACCATCCTGCGATCATGTTCCGTTTTAAGGCCTTTGTACCGGGCGGAATAGAGGCCCGGCTCCCCGCCCAAAGCCGTCACTTCCAGGCCGCTGTCATCGGCGATCACGGCGGTACGGAGCTTGTCATGGATCGCGCGGGCCTTGATGAGCGCGTTCTCCTCGAAGGTCGTGCCCGTCTCTTCCACGTCCGGATCCGCGCCCTTCTCCCGGCAGGAGAACACCTGATATCCCAGAGGCGCCAGTATGTCCCTGTATTCCCTGATCTTGCCGGCGTTGCCGCTGGCCACGATGATGTCCATTGCCTTTATCCTCCCGTGTTCATGGGGCCCGCCCGGCGCTCACCAGAAGAGGAAACGCTTCTTTTTCGTTTCCGCCGCCGGGGGCGCTTCCATCTCCAGCACATGCCAGCCCACCGCGTTGAAGATGGTGGTGTCCCCGTACTGCTGCTGCCGGGGATATCCGTGCCCGTAGCTGGGGTGGATATGGCCGTGGAGAAGATACCGCGGATGATACTCATCGATCAGGGATAAAAAGCACTCAAATCCCCGGTGGGCATTGTCGTCCGCGTCCCCGTGCCCCCGGGGCGGGGCGTGCGTGATCACGATGTCCACGCCGCCCGCTTTTTTGATCTTGCGTCTGAGTTTTCTGATCCTCTGGGCCATTTCCTCCTCCGTATACTGGAAAGGCCCGGGGTTATACCGGATACAGCCGCCGAGGCCCAGGATCCTCAGCCCCTTGACGCATACCAGCTCGTCGTCCAGACACTCGCAGCCCTCCGGGGGAAAATCCACATACCCCTTGTCGTGGTTGCCGTGCACATAATACAGCGGCCGGTTGCCCATGGTCACCAGGAACTCCAGGTACTCCTGTTTGAGATCCCCGCAGGACAGGATGAAGTCGATATCCTTCAGCCTGCCGGGCTGGTAATAATCCCACAGGTATTTGCTCTCCTCGTCGGCGATCACCAGTATCTTCATTTCACGACGTCCTCCGGCAGGGGCAGGATGCTCTCTCTGTAGATCCCCAGGAGCCTGACCAGCTCTTTGGAGCGGTCCAGAAGATCGTCGTAAGCGGGGATGACACCGTCCACATTGTCGCAGAGCCAGTCAAGGCGCATGAGCTCTTCCGGCTTGAAGGTCTTCGTGCCGTCGTTCACGACGCTGCCGGCCTGGTCCCGGATCACGCAGCGGAAAGGATCCAGATCGCCTTTGATGATCCCGTCCCTGAGGATGTTGGCCAGCCGCCTGACGCCGTCGGGCAGACTGTCGGAAAGATCCACGTCCACCATGTCCGTGCTCATGCCCCACCAGTCATTGATGGCGTTTTTGCCGTCCCGCATCCCATCGATCCCGGCGGCCAGGATGGAGCGGACCGTCTGGGTGTAATAATGCCCCCATTTCCACCGGGGCGCGGCCAGGGAAGTGAGCTGCCCCTCGGGGCCGACCTGGCAGATCCCCATGTCGCCGGCCAGGGACGTGGTGGCGCCGTCCTCGTCACGGCCGGATATCATCCGGCAGCCGCCGCGGATCAGGTCCTCCGCCGGGTCCCCTGGCAGGCAGCTCCACCTCAGGTCGATCACGGACCGGGGATTGGTCAGCCGGGCGCCCAGGGCGAAAGCGTTGATCGCCGCCGTGACCCCCATGATGGGATAGTTCGCCACATAGCCGATCCGCCCGTCCGCCTGCATCGCGCCCGCGATGGCCCCGGCGATGAACTTGCCCTCGTAGATCCGGCAGTAATAGCTGCGGACCCCGGCATAGGGCATGGACAGGGAGCAGTTGTAGATCAAAACGTTCTTATACCGGGAAGCCGCGCGCCGGCAGGCGTCGTTGAGGGTCGGCGATGTGGCGAAGATCACGTTGGCCCCGCCGGCGACCGCCTCGTCGATGGCCGCATCAGGATCATCCCCGCACACGTGCGCGGTGGTCTTCACGCTGTCCCCCAGCTGTTCCTGCATCCATCTCTGCCCCCGGGCGTGGGCGGAGGCCCAGGCGTAACTGTCCGGATCGTGGGAATAGATGAATGCCGCCTGCACCCGGGGCGCGCCCAGGATGCGGTTGAGCAGGCCCATCTCTTTCTTTTCCGGCTGCGCGCTGACGGAAATGGGCTGACCCTTGGACAGGTTGCGGATATCGGCCCACATGCCGCTCAGGGCCGAGCGCAGCTTGTCGTCCGGCATCGCGGTCATATCGCTGTAGGTGTAGATCTCAAGGAATGACAAAAGGCAGTCCCCGGCCTTCAGCGGGAGCTTCTCGGTGTTCAGCTGATCGAATATCCGGGCAAAACGGCGGTACTCATTGTCGAAATCATGACGGATATCCTCGGTCCATTCCTGATCGGGCTGCAGCCCCAGCTCCGCCTGGAGCCGCTGGAAGCTCCCAAGCTGCGTGAACTCCGGCACGTAGGACTTGCTGAGCTTGTAGAACTTCATGAATTCATAGTAGAGCCGGACATCCTTGTCGTCCGTCAGGGCGGGGATCATCCGGGTCACGATGCCGGGGATGCTCGGTGAATCGTAGCTCTTGAGCACGCTGACCCGCTTATTCCCTTCCTGCACGTAGAACTGGCCCATGTATTCGATGCATGTGATGGGATCGGTGATGCCCTCATCCCCCAGGTGCGCCTCGCACAGGGCGATCCACTTGCCGCCGAATTCCGTGCTCTGCTCCAGAAGGGGCATGAAATTGCCCGCGAAGGCGGCCTTCCTGCCGGCGGTCCAGGTGCCCACGATGCGGTCCATGGGGATATCTACCAGGCCGATCTTTTCCGTGCCGACGGCCGGATCCTTCTCCAGCATCTCCTCGAGCACCGCCGGATAGGGAGAAACGCCCTTCGCCATACAGGCGTTATAGTACCTTTTGCCCATTTTGAGGGCAGTGATGTATTGTTCAAAAGCTTCTGCTCTGCTCATAGATCCTCCTTGTGCCGGGATAACAGGCCGGCAACACTTTATTATACCGTACACTCCGGCAAAAATCAATGCGCCCGTCAGACCGGACACGGCTCACCGGAAGGGGCGCATTCGTTGACTTGAGCCTTCGCCAGATGATATACTGTCAAATACAGGAAAGCCGAGGAGGAAACGATCATGAAGACCCTGTACCTGGAATGCGCCATGGGCGCCGCGGGCGACATGCTGATGGCCGCCCTCCTGGAACTGATCGACGACAAAGATGCCTTTCTGGAAAAGATGAACTCCCTGGGGATCCCGGGCGTGGCCGTCACGGCCGAGCCGTCCGAAAAGTGCGGGATCACGGGGACCCATATGAAGGTGACCGTGAACGGGGAGGAAGAAGAGTCCCTGGACGTACACGAGCACGAGCATCATGATCATGAACACGAGCATGAGCATCATCATGACCATGAGCATGAACACGAGCACGAGCATCATCATGATCATGAACATGAGCATGAGCACGGGCATCATCATGATCACGAACACGGCCACGGACATCATCACGCCTCGATGAAGGACATCGCCGCCCTCATCTCGTCGCTGCCCGTATCCGCACGCGTGAAGGACGACGCCCTGAAGGTATACACCCTGATCGCCGAGGCCGAGAGTGCCGTGCACGGAAAGAACGTGGAGGAGATCCATTTCCACGAAGTGGGCACGATGGACGCCGTGGCGGACGTGGTGGGCGTGTGCCTGCTGATGGAGATGATCGGCGCGGAGAGGATCGCCGCGTCCCCCGTCCACGTGGGCTGCGGCAGCGTGCGCTGCGCCCACGGCATCCTGCCGGTCCCGGCCCCGGCCACCGCCCTGATCCTGAAGGATGTGCCCATTTACGGCGGCAGGATCCGGGGAGAGCTGTGCACGCCCACCGGCGCGGCCCTGCTGAAGCACTTCGCCTCCGGTTTCGGGGACAGGCCGGTGATGCGGACGGACAGGATCGGCTACGGCATGGGAAAGAAGGACTTTGAAGCCGCCAACTGCGTCAGAGCCTTCCTGGGTGAGAGCGAAAGCCGGAGGGAGAAAGTGACGCGCCTGGAGTGCAACCTGGACGACATGACGGGCGAGGACATCGGCTTTGCCACGGAAAAACTCATGAAGGCCGGCGCATTCGACGTATACACCCAGTCCATCGGCATGAAGAAAAACCGCCCGGGCGTGCTGCTCAGCGTGATCTGCGCCCCCGAAAACGCGGACGAGATGGCGCAGGTCATCATGAAGCACACCACCACCCTGGGCATCCGCCGCATGGATATGGACCGGTACGTGCTGACCCGTGAGATCAGCACGGTCGAGACCCCCCTCGGGCCTGTCCGGGTGAAGACCGCTTCCGGCATGGGCGTGACCCGCAGGAAAGCGGAATACGATGATCTGGCCGCCCTGGCGGATCGGCTCGATCTGTCCCTGAACGAGGTGCGCAAAGCCCTGGACGGGACAAAGTAGCGCCGGCTCCATCCCGGTCCCATAAAAAAACAGCGCCGAAAAAGGCGCTGGTTTTTTATGCCGATATCGATCGCGGCCGCCGGCTCAGACCTTCGGCGGCGCGGTGGTGCCCTCATCATAGAGCCTGACGGGCAGCACGGTGATCTGAGGAGGCAGATCCCTGCTGCCGATACGGTTCAAAAGCAGGCGCACGCCCTGGGCCGCCACATAGTCGTTGTCGGCGTAGATGCTGGTGAGCCTGGGCAGGTACGGGATCTCGCCCCGCAGATGATCGAAGCTGACGATGGAGACATCGCCCGGGATGGCCACTCCCCTCTCCCCCAGGGCGAGCATCACGGGATAACTCACCTCATCCCGGAAAGAGATGATGGCCGTATAGTCCATCGGGAACAGCAGTTCGCCGATCCGCCCTTCCGCCAGAGCCTCCTCCACCGTGTCGCCCGGAACGATGCGCACACCGCTTTCCGGGATGCCGCAGGCCTTCATGGCCCGCCGGAAACCGTCCAGCCGGTCGATCTGCGAGCTGGACTGATCCACACCGGAAAGGAACAGGAACCGCCGATGCCCCAGCCGCGCCAGGTGCTCGCCGGCTATCTCGCCGCCCCGCACGTCGTCGCAGCGGGCGTTGTCCGTCACCGTCCCCTGGATGCGCCTGTCCAGCAGCACGAAGGGAACGTGGTTCTTTTCCATGTATTCGATGTGGGAGCGGTTGTTCATGTACGGGAAATACAGGATGCCGTCCACGGACTGGGAGATGGCGGAGTGGATCAGCTGCTCCCCCAGCTCCTCATTGAGCTGCATGCACAGCACCATCATGTTGTAACCGGCCCGGCGCAGTTCCACGTCGATCCGGCTGAGCATGTTGCAGAAATGCAGGTTGTGGATATCGTTCACGATCACGGCCACATTGCCGCTCTTCCCGGAGCGCAGCGTGGACGCCAGGGAATTGCGGATGTATCCCAGGCGCAGGGCCTCCTGCCGGATCTTCGCGCGGGTCGCTTCCGGCAGCCGCGGATCGTCCCGCAGGGCCCGGGAAACGGTATTGACGGTATAATTGCAGGCTTCCGCAATGTCTTTTAACGTGATCCGTGAAACGCCCATCTCTTTCCCTCTCGGTCATGGTATCAAATAATTATATCACAGAAACTGCCGGGATTGCAATTTTTTAAAGATCAAACCAAAGATCATCAAAATGAAAAAAAGGCTTGACATTCCGCTTGATTAACGTTAACATAATAGCAGCGGCACGGATTAACGATAATCCGGCAAAAATTATACCACATAACAAAAGGAGGATGCAACATGAAGAAACTATTGGCGATCTTACTTTCCCTCATCATGGTGCTGAGCATCGGCGCCGCGATAGCGGAAGCGGAACCTGTCCAGCTGACGTTGTGGACCTTCCAGGCGCTCCATACCGACCTGTACAAGAACATGGAAGAGAAATGGAACGCCGATCCCTCCAAGCCGAAGATCGCGATCGATTACCAGGTCATGCCCTATGAAGAGATGCATGACAAGCTGACCATCGCGCTGCAGAGCGGCGAGGGCGCGCCCGACCTGGTGGATATCGAGATCAACAAATTCGCCAACTACCTCAAGGGCGATATCGGCCTGGCCCCGATGAACGAGTACGTGGAGCCCATCGAGGACCATCTGGTCATGAGCCGCCTGAACAACTACGCCAAGGACGGCAAGTTCTACGGCATCGATCATCACATCGGCGCCACCGTGCTGTTCTACAACACCGCGCTTCTGGAGGAAGCCGGCATCGACTACACCGCCATCAAGACCTGGGATGATTTCCATGAGGCCGGCAAGGTGCTGCTGGAAAAGACGGGCAAGCCCATGATCGTCTGGGAGAGCGCCGACTGCTGGAGCATCTATCCCATCGTGAACCAGCACGGCGGCGACTGGCTCGCTCCCGACGGCACGGTCCGGATGGACGAACCCGTGGTGCTTGAGACGCTGAAGTTCATGAAGTCCATGCTGGATGACGGCACCGCGATGGCCTGCCCCGGCGGCAACACCCATTCCGAGGAATTCTGGGGCTGGATGAACGGCGGCAACTGCGCGTCCGTGAGCATGCCCTTCTGGTACCTGGATCGCTTCACCAACTATATGCCCGACCTGAAGGGCAAGATGAAGGTAGCCCCGATGCCCCTGTGGCCCGACGGCGGTCATAAATCCGCTCAGATGGGCGGTACCGGCACCGCGGTAGTCGCCTCCAGCGCCAATGTGGACATCGCCAAGGAATTCCTGGCCTATGCCTGCCTGTCCTTCGACGGCTGCGTCACCACCTGGAAGATCTGCGGCTTCGACCCGATCCTGAAGGA
>CACZOZ010000174.1:0-3143 GCA_902782865.1 uncultured Eubacteriales bacterium | reverse complement strand
GACGATCCGCATGTTCGGGCCGAAGTCCCGGTCCAGGGCCACCTCGGGCCAGCCGAATATGTCCTCGAAGGGAGACACGCCGTCGCACACGGGCATCTCCAGCACCATGAAGGTCCGCAGCGCGCCCTCCTCCATCCAGCCCTCGGCGTAGATGCCGTAATCGCAGATCACGTGGTACTCCTGCCCCTCATACAGGGGATGGTCCGTGGCGTTAAGATCGAGGATCAGCCGGTCCGATCCCCCTTCCACCAGTTGGGAAGACCAGGTGCCCTCATAGGTATACAGCGTGTCCCCGTCCCCGTTCTTCACCGTGAGGGTGAGGCCGCCGTCCTTTTTAAGGTCCATCACGGCGGTGACTTCCAGGGGCTCTTCCCCTTCCTTTTCCACCGTATCCGTGACGGACCACTCGCCGGGGAGCTTTTTAAGGAGCTCCGCGTCATCCGCCGAGGCGGGAAAAGCGGTACATATCAAGGCCAGGATGAGGATGATGAGGAGCGGCGCGGCGGTCTTCGCGGGCGTTTTTTTCGTCATCGTGTGATCCTCCTGTTTTTTAGTCAGTCGTCATCCGCCAGGTCGCGTATGACCTGCGCGGCCGTGAGGGCGATCCAGTGGCCGGGCACGCATATCTCCGCGCCCGTCCGCCCGATGGTATCGATGAGGGCCCGGGCCCTGTCCCTGTCCTTGACCCAGTCCGGGAAGGTGCCGCAGTCCGCGTCCCCCAGGAACAGCAGCTTCTCCCCGGGCACCTCGATAAGGGTGCAGTCCGAAGTGTGGGGGGACGGGGCCTCGAAGACCCGAACGGGGCAGCCCCCTGGGTCCAGGCACATCTCTCCCCGGAAAGTCATGTCCGCGGGGACGACCGTCACGGCGGCGCCCCCCAGGTATTCCCTGCGGATGGACGGGTGCATCTCAAGGAAAAACCCCGGCCCCTCTTTTTCGATCCGGTCCCGGAAGGCTTTCAGATACTCATTCGTCTTCTCATTGGCCAGGCTCAGCCCGTGGATCATGTGCATGCCGAAGGTGTGGTCCCAGTGCCAGTGAGTGAGCACCGTGAGCGCGGGCAGGGGCAGGCCTTTTTCTTCGAGGGCGCGGTAGAATTCCCGGACGTGGTCCGCGGAATGCCCCGCGTCCACCGCCAGGCTCCAGCGGTCCCCGAGGATATAGCCGAGGTTCGGCCGGTCCCGCTCCTCCTCGTAGGGGAAGATATAGACGCGGTCCGTCTGCTTGATCAGTCCCATAGATCCCTCCGTGCCCTCAGTCGTCCGGCTGCTGGCCGTCGTGGGCCTTCCAGGCGCACTCGCCGACGCGCATGTGGGTGAACACCGCCCTGAAGGAGCTTTCCTCCGGGCTGCAGGCGTAGACGCCGAAACGGATGGTGCGGTCGCCCTCCCACATGTGGCAGACGCGCATCTGGGAAAAGTTTTCGCCGTCCCGGGAGCACTCCAGGCAGTAATCATCCTCCCGGCGGCTGAAGCGGTACCACATCACGGTCTCGTCCGCGGGGACGGCGGTGGTGGCCCAGTCGGAATAGCCGTGGTTGGTGACCACCGAGCCCAAGTGCCTGAAACGCTCGTTCTCGTATTCCACCGAGGCCTTCAGCCAGTTCTCCGCGTCAAGATACATCACCACACCGCACTGATCGAACCGGTGCCCGGCACCGGAAAAGTCGGTCTTCACGGTGAAGGAGAAATACTTCTCGTCCGTTTGGGCAAGGAGCATCGGCGCGTTGTCGTTGCGGAAGTGATAGTAGGTCCGCTGCCATAAGTCCGTATGGGGCTCGGTCACGATCTCGATCTTCTCCTCCGTGACGAGGGCCTCCTTGGGTCCCCTGACCCAGTTCATTTTTTCGGTCATAAAGGCTTCCCCGGACGCGGTTTCGCGTCATTCGATGTCTGTGCGCAGTGTGAGATGCTCCGGCAGGTCAAAGATCTCCGTTTTGAGGAACAGGGGGTAGAAATACTCGTCTTTGAGATGGCGAAAGTCCAGCCACTCAAAGTCGTGGGTGTGGGGGCCCTCGCGGAGGGTGAACCTGCCGCCCCGGGCCATGAGGGACGTTTTGCTCACATCCATCAGGAAGTAGACGCAGATCTCGTGGTACCTTAAGTGATCCACGTCCTCGGTGAAGAAGCTCTGCGCCAGCCACAGGGGGCGCACGATCCGCGGGGTGACCAGGAGCTCCTCCTCCGCTTCCCGTATGACCGCGTCCTCGGCCCTCTCGCCCAGGCGCACCCGGCCCCCGGGCAGGTAATAGTAGGGGGAGCGCTCATCGCGCATGGCGAGGATCCGTCCAGAGTCCGTGATCACGGCGCAGACCCGGTAATTGAATTTTTCACTGCCGGTGATATAGGTGATGTCCACGCGTTTTTCCTCCGGGCCTGCCCTGTCGAAGATCTGTTCTGTGCCCATTATATCCTATCCTCCGCCAGAAGAAAAGCTTTCTTTGCGCGGCGGGTGTGGTATACTCTACAGATACAGATGGATCGGAGGATCAAGACATGCGTTTCACTGCGGACATGCACACCCACACCCTGGCAAGCGGGCACGCCTACGGCACCATCCGGGAGATGGCGCAGGCGGCCGCGGAAAAGCATCTTCAGGTGCTTGGGATCACGGAGCACGCCCCGGGCATCCCGGGGACGGTGGATCCCTTCTATTATCTCAACTTCGAGGTGATCCCCCGGACGCTGTACGGCGTGCGGATCCTCCACGGGTGCGAGATCAACGTGCTCAATGACGGGACGCTGTCCCTGGAGGAAAAGTATATAGCGAAGCTGGATTACGCCATCGCCGGGATCCACACCCTTTGCTATGAGGACGCGGGACGGGAAAAGAACACCGAAAACGTCATCTCATGCATGAGGCATCCGAAGGTCAAGCTGATCTCCCACCCGGACGATGACCATACGCCCCTCGACTACGAGGCCCTGGCGCGCGGCGCCCGGGACACGGGCACGGCCCTGGAGGTGAACAACAGCTCACTGGTCAAAAAGGAGCGCCGGCTCAACTGTTATGACAATTACCGGCGCATGCTCCGGTGGTGTGAAAAGCTGTCCGTACCCGTTATCGTGGATTCCGACGCCCACGATCCCAGCTGGGTGGGCCGGCTCGATCTGGCGGAGGAACTGCTCCGGGAAGTCCGCTTT
>CACZOZ010000173.1:0-33013 GCA_902782865.1 uncultured Eubacteriales bacterium | reverse complement strand
CGGCGGATCATGGCCGCGGTCTCCTCCGGCGATTCGGGATCGAAACGGTTGAACGCGGCTTCGGAATACCGGCCCTCCCGGCATACCCGGACCACATAGCCCCTCTCGGTCGTCATGGTCTCGCTCGATACGTTTTTCGCCTTCTGAGAGATCCTGACGGCGAAGCCCCGGGAGTCGGTGGCCAGCACGCTGACAAAATCATGGTCCTGTTTCAGCAGCCCGATCAGGCGTTTGAGACCATCGGCCTGAGCGGTCAGGAACGGTGAAAAGGGTGCTTTCATCAAGTCGCCTCCGACAAATGATTCTTCAGGATAATTATACATAAAAACACTCTGTTTTACAACAGGCGCGCGCTATAGGTGCGGCTGAAGCGCCGCGCGAGAAAAGCATTGCAAAGGAGCGCTTCTTATGATATTATTTTCTGTAGCGCCCGTAAAGAGGCGTAATTGGGCTATTGAGCCGTTTGGAGGTTTTCATGTCTTATTCAGTGGAAAAAATTTCAGGCAATCAGGTCAAGATCAGTTTTGAAGTTCCGGCCGCGGAGTTCGACAGTGCCATTCAGAAGGCCTATCTGAAGCTGCGGGGCAGGATCAATGTGCCCGGGTTCCGCAAGGGCAAGGCTCCCCGGAAACTGATCGAGAGGATGTACGGCGACGGCGTGTTCTACGAAGAAGCGCTGGATATCATCTTCCCTGACGTATACACGGAAGCTGTCAAAGGCGAGGATCTCAACGTGGTGGACCAGGCTCAGATGGATCAGGTCGAGCAGATGGCTGCCGGTCAGGACCTGAAGTTCTCCGTCAAGGTCTATGTGTCTCCCGACGTGGAGATCGGCGAATACAAGGGCCTGAAGGCGGTCAAGTACGTCCGCAAGGTCACCGATGAGGATGTGGACCAGGCGATCTCACAGGACGCCGAACGGGCCACCACCCGCATGGAAGTGACCGACAGGGCCCTCAAGAGCGGCGATGTCGCCAAGCTGGATTACGCGGGCACCGTGGACGGCGTGGCCTTTGAGGGCGGCACCGCCAAGGACCAGTCTCTGGAGATCGGCTCCGGCAGCTTCATCCCGGGTTTTGAGGATCAGATGATCGGCATGGCCATCGGTGAGGAGAAGGACCTTCACGTGACCTTCCCCGAGCAGTACCACGCCGAGGAACTGGCCGGCAAGGAAGCGGTCTTCCATGTCAAGCTCCTGGGCATCGAGGAAAAGGTCAGGCCGGAGATGGACGATGAGTTCGCCAAGGACGTTTCCGAGTATCAGACCTTTGAGGAATACAAGGCCGCCAAGCGGGCCAGCCTTGAAGAGACCGCCGAGAAGAACGCCGACGGCGAACTGGAGCAGCAGCTGATCCAGCAGGCGGTGGACGCTTCCGACTGCGATATCCCCGACGCCATGATCGAGTCCCGTCTGGACAGCATGATGCGCCAGTATGAGATGCGCCTGGCTTATCAGGGCATGCGTCTCAACGATTTCCTGAAGTACACCGGGCAGACCGAAGAACAGATGCGCGACATGTACCGCAGTGAAGCCCACAACCAGGTCAAGAGCTCCCTGGTGCTCAAGGCCATCGCGGACAAGGAGAGCGTCCAGGTCACCGATGAGGACGTGGACAAGTTGATCGGGGATGACGCCAAGGCTTCCGGTCAGAAGGTCGAGGATTACCGTGCCCGCATCAGCGACCGTGATATGGAGTACTACCGCGAGGACGCCCGCACCCGCAAGACCATCGATCTGATCAAGGAAGCGGCGAAGGTCGAAGTGAAGGACGCCGACGAGCGGATCAAGGCCGCGGATGCCGCCAAGGCCGTGGAGTCCGTCGCCGCCGCCGCGGAAGCGCTCGAAGAGAGCGATCCCGACAAAGAGTGAGCTTTCCTGCCCGACAGAGCTGAGCTTTCTTAAAGGAAAGGAACCGGTATGTCACTGATCCCCTATGTCATCGAACGCACCGCTCACGGCGAGCGGGCCAGCGATATCTACTCCCGGCTGCTGATGGACCGGGTGGTCTTCCTGGGCAGTGAAGTGAACGACCAGGTGGCCAACGCCATCGTGGCTCAGCTGCTCTACCTGGAGACCGAGAATCCCGACGCGGATATCTCCCTGTATATCAACAGCCCCGGCGGCTCGGTCACGGCGGGCATGGCCATTTACGACACGATGAATTATATCAAGTGTCCGGTCAGGACGGTCTGTGTGGGCCTGGCGGCTTCCATGGGCGCTTTCCTGCTGATGGCCGGCGAAAAGGGCAAGCGGATGGCCCTGCCCAACAGCGAGATCATGATCCACCAGCCCTCCGGCGGTGCGTCGGGCCAGGCGACGGACGTGCGCATCCACGCCGAGTGGCTGCTGAAGACCAAAGATAAAATGAACGATCTCATGAGCGCCATGACGGGCCAGAGCATCGAAAAGATCCGCGCGGATGTGGAGCGCGATTACTTCATGTCCGCCGAGGAAGCCCTGGAATACGGCATCATCGACGAGATCTTCCGCCCGAGGACCAAGTAAAAAAAGGAAATCCATTCATGGCAGACAAAAACTCGACGAATTCCAAACGCTGCTGTTCCTTCTGCGGGAGGGGGCAGGACGAGGTCTCGCGCCTGATCGCCGGGATGAACGCCTATATCTGTGAAGACTGCGTTGAGCAGTGCGCGGAGCTCATGGAGCGGGGTATCTTTCAGAAGGCCTCCAAGAGCCTGTCCAAACGCAGGCTCCCCACCCCGATGGAAATGAAAGCGATGCTGGATGATTACGTCATCGGGCAGGAGGAGGCCAAGAAGACCCTCTGCGTCGCGGTGTACAATCATTACAAGCGTATCTCCGCGCCTGTGGATAAAAAGGACGGGGTGGAGCTCCAGAAGAGCAACATCCTCATGATCGGCCCCACAGGCAGCGGTAAGACCTACCTGGCCCAGTGCCTGGCCCGCATCCTGGATGTGCCCTTCGCCATCGCCGACGCCACCGCCCTCACCGAGGCCGGTTATGTGGGCGAGGATGTGGAGAACATCCTCCTGCGCCTGATCCAGGCCGCTCACATGGACGTGGAAGCCGCGCAGACCGGGATCATCTACATCGACGAGATCGACAAGATCGCCCGCAAGAGCGAGAACGTGTCCATCACCCGCGACGTCAGCGGCGAAGGCGTCCAGCAGGCTATGCTGAAGATCCTGGAGGGGACGGTCGCCAACGTGCCTCCCCAGGGGGGCAGGAAGCATCCCCAGCAGAGCTTTATCAGCATCGACACCACCAACATCCTGTTCATCTGCGGCGGCGCCTTTGAAGGCCTGGACGATCTGATCTCCCAGCGCGTGGGCAAGAGCTCCGTGGGCTTCGGTTCCGATCCCCGTTCGGCGAAGGACCGCAACCCCGGGGATATCTACCGCTCCCTGCTGCCGGAGGACCTCAACAAATACGGCCTCATCCCCGAATTCATCGGCCGCCTGCCCATCCATGTCACCCTGGACGCGCTCAGCGAGGAAGCGATGATCCGGATCCTGACGGAGCCGAAAAACGCTCTGGTAAAGCAGTACCGTAAGCTGTTCAAAATGGACGGGGTGGATCTGACCTTTTCCCCGGAAGCGCTCAGCGCCATCGCTAAGAAGGCCATGGACAAGCAGACCGGCGCCAGGGGCCTGCGCTCCATCATCGAGAAGGCGCTGCTCAATGTCATGTACACGCTGCCCGGCCGGAAGGATGTCACCGGCTGTGTGGTCACGTTAGGCACGATCATGGACGGGTCGGAGCCTGATCTTATCACCACCGAGCCGCCCAAGGAGCCCCAAGCCGATAAATGAGCTTCCAAACTGATGATAAGTCCTATATCTGCGGGATCGTGCCACCGGCATGTGACCGCTTTTTGTAACAATGGACACTTTTGTGTCCTGATGCCCGACTTATTGAAACGGTAAGTTAAGGAGACCATATGCCCAGAACCAAGAAAAACCTTACCCTGCCGCTGATCCCCCTCAGAGGCCTGGTGATCCTGCCCAATTCCATCGTGCATTTCGATCTGGGCCGCGAAAGCTCCGTCGCCGCCCTGAGCGAAGCGATGGGCGCGGATCAGACGGTCTTTCTGGCCACTCAGAAGGACGAGACGGTCGAGGAACCCGGCATCGGGGATCTGTACGCCATCGGCACGGTCGCGAAGATCCGTCAGGTGATGAATCTTCCGGGCAGCAGCCTCCGCGTTCTGGCGGAGGGCGTCGAGAGGGCGGAACTCAATGCTCTTGATGACGGGGAACACTGCCGTGTGGCGAAGGTGGCAAGATGCGCCGTGAAAGCGGAGCGCGGCCTTGAGATGACAGCCATGATGCGTCAGACCTGCGCCAGGCTGGAAGCCTTCATGCAGGCCAGCGGCCGCGTGTCGGAGGATCTGGCCGGCAATGTCAGGAAGATGAAGGATCCGGGCAGGATGGCGGACACGATCGCCGCGAACGCGCTCAGTGAACTTGACGACCGTGTGGAGATCCTCTGCCAGACCGATCCTTTCACCAGACTCGAGAAGCTCTGCGTCATCCTGGACCGGGAGACGGAACTGTCCCTGCTGGAAAACGATATCCAGGGCAGGCTGAAGGAACAGGTGGACAAGAGCCAGAAGGAGTATTACCTTCGGGAACAGATCAAGATCATCCAGGAGGAACTGGGCGACAAGGAACCGGACGATACCTATGATCTGGGAACACGGATAGAAAACGCCCCGATCAGCGATGAGGCCCGGGAGAAGCTCAAAAAGGAGCTGCGCCACATGAACCAGATGGCGCCCGGCATGCCGGAGATCGCCGTGTCCCGCGCCTGGATCGAAACGGTGCTGGATCTGCCCTGGGGGATCGAGACGACGGACAATCTGGACCTTAAGCACGCCCGTGACGTGCTCAACGAGGACCATTACGCCCTGGAGAAGGTCAAGGAGAGGATCATCGAGTATCTGGCCGTCCGCAGACGGCAGGCCGCGGATGAAAAGGACAAGGCGTTTTTGAAAGCGCCGATCCTGTGCTTCGTGGGCCCTCCGGGCGTCGGCAAGACCTCCATCGTCCAGGCCATCGCCCACGCGGTCGGGCGCAAGTACGTGCGCATGTCCCTGGGCGGGGTCCGGGACGAGGCCGAGATCCGCGGTCATCGCCGCACCTATGTCGGAGCCATGCCCGGCAGGATCATCACCGGCATGAAGCAGGCGGGCAGCATGAACCCCCTCTTCCTCTTCGACGAGATCGACAAGATGACCAGCGACTTCAGGGGGGATCCGGCCAGCGCCATGCTCGAGGTGCTGGACGGGGAGCAGAACCACGCTTTCCGGGATCATTACCTGGACATGGCTTTCGATCTCTCGCGGGTCATGTTCATCGCCACGGCCAATGTGGCCGAATCCATCCCGGCTCCGCTGCTGGACAGGATGGAGATCATCGAGGTGCCCAGCTACACCGAGGAAGAGAAGCTCCATATCGCCCAGAAGCACCTGCTGCCCAAACAGCTCAGGCAGCACGGGGTCAAGGCCAGTGAGGTCACCGTCAGGGACCCCGTGATGAAAAAGATCATCGAGAACTACACCCGGGAAGCGGGCGTGCGCGAGCTTGAGCGCATGATCGGCAGCATCGTCCGCAAATCCGTGGTGGAAATGGAAGAAAATAAACGCAAACGGATCGACGTGACCATGGACCGCATGGAGAAATACCTGGGCGCGGCCCGGTACCTCCGGGAAGCGCCTGAGAGGAAGGACATGGTGGGCGTGGTCAACGGCCTGGCCTATACGGCAGTGGGCGGCGAAACGCTTCTGGTGGAGTGTGCCGTGATGAAGGGCACCGGCCAGCTCAGCCTGACCGGTCATCTGGGTGACGTGATGCAGGAGAGCGCCCGTGCGGCCCTGTCGCTGATCCGTTCCAATTCCGAAACCTGGCAGATCCCGCCGGAGACCTTCAAGGAAAAGGACATCCATATCCACGTGCCGGAAGGCGCGGTGCCCAAGGACGGGCCCAGCGCGGGCGTGACGATCTTTACTGCCATGGTCAGCGCTCTGACGGGCCGGCCGGTGCGCCAGGATGTCGCCATGACGGGAGAGATCACCCTTCGGGGACGGGTCCTGCCCATCGGCGGCGTGAAGGAAAAACTCCTGGCCGCCTACAGGGCCGGTATCACTCAGATCGTCATGCCGACAGAAAACACCAAGGATCTGGAGGATATACCCGCCGACGTGCTCAAGAGTTTTTCGATCCATTACGCGTCCTCCGCCGAGGATGTGCTGCGGGTGGCTCTGTCGGAGAAGATGCCGGAGCCCGCCTGATCCATGATAGTGTTTTACGTTGGCCGGCGCTTTTGCGCCGGCCTTGCCGAACGGAGGAAAGATGGAGATCGTTAACGCCTCTTTTGTCACATCCATGACTGCTTACCGTCCTCCGGAGAAGGATCTGCCTCAGATCGCTCTGGCGGGACGCAGCAATGTGGGCAAAAGTTCCCTGATCAACTGCCTGTGCCGCCGGAACAGGCTGGCCAAGGTGGGTGCCGCTCCGGGCAAGACCAGGATGCTCAATTTCTTTGATATCAACGGGGAATTCTACCTGGTGGATCTTCCCGGCTACGGTTATGCCGAAGCCGGAAAGGCCGAGAGCGCCCGCTGGGGCACCATGATGGAGGATTATTTCAAACGCTGCGGCACCCTGAAGGCCGTGCTGCACGTGGTGGATATCCGCCACGACCCCACGAAGGACGATAAAACGATGAATTTGTTCCTGCGGGCCAATGATATCCCCTTTCTGGTGGTGGCTTCCAAGAGCGACAAGATATCCCGGGGCGCCCGGCAGAAGTATCTCAATCCCATCATGAGAGAGCTCCAGGTGCAGCCGTGGCAGGTGATGTGTTTCTCCGCCGAGAGCGGGGACGGGCGGGACGAACTGCTGGACAGGATCGGGACGCTTCTGAACGGCTGAGACGGCCCGATCGGGGCAAAAACGAGCGTATCAGGGACGGGCGGGCCTTCTTTCGGGGCCTGCCCGTAATTAATTGACAAAAGATTGAAAAAGCTGTTGCACTGGGGAACATTTCGTTGTATAATGCGCCTGCTTGAGGGGCGCCTGGACCGGACGGCGCGCCAAAGAATAAATCGATAATCCGTTATCGAGTTCAAGGAGGGCCTTTTTAATGGGGTTCAGGAAATGCCCGCGCTGTGAGCTGAACTATATCACAGACAACGAGACGCTTTGCAAGGTCTGCAAAAGGGAGATCAAAGGCGATGACAGGCTCGAAGTGATCGACCTGTGCACCGTTTGCAATGAGCGGCCGGTGATGCCCGGGAAGGACATCTGCCTGGTCTGCTATAAAGAAATGGAAGAGAACGGCGAGCTGGAGAACGAGGACGAGACCGAGCCCGCGGAAGACGAAACGGAGATCGACAGCCTCGATGAAGCGGATGAGCTCCTTGACGATACGGATGATATCCCCGCCGGTGAACTCGAGGAGATCGAGAACGATCTGAGCCTGGACGAGATGAGCGAAGAGGAAGACAGTGAAGACGAGGAGGACGACCCCTTTGAGGAATAACGCATGAGGATCTTTGCCATCGCCGACCTGCATCTGCCGGGCGGTCAGGAAAAGCCCATGCATGTCTTCGGCGCTCATTGGGAGCGTCATTTTGAAAAGATCTCCCGGGACTGGTGCGACAGGGTCACCGGGGAGGACATCGTGCTGCTGCCCGGGGACCTGAGCTGGGCCATGCGTCTGGAGGATGCTCTGGAGGATATCAGGGCCGTGGCCGCGCTGCCCGGCAGAAAGGTGATCCTGCGGGGCAACCATGATTACTGGTGGAACAGTATCTCGGCGCTCCGGCACCAGCTGCCGGAAGGTATGTTCGCCGTACAGAACGACGCCGTCAGTCTGGACGGGGTCGTCATCTGCGGCACCCGGGGCTGGATGCCCGTGACGGAGAACTCTTCAAAGGAGGACCTGAAGATCTACGACCGGGAGGTCCTGCGGATGAAGCTGTCCCTGGACAGTGCCGCGAGGCTGAAAGGTGAACGGCTGATCGTGATGATGCATTATCCGCCGATGAACGAGAAGTTCGAGGATTCTCCTTTCACGTCCCTGGTGGAGCCTTTCGCGCCCTGTGACCTGGTCTACGGGCATCTTCACGGTTCGTCCTTCCGGGAAGCGTTCAACGGGATGCGCGGCGGAGTGAGGTATACCTGTGTTGCCTGCGACGGGCTGCGGTTCCGCCTGGCCGATCTGACGGCCGTGCCCGGTGAAACGCAGGAATGATCAAAACACAGAATAAAAAAAGTTGTGCCCGCCATTGCGGCGGGCACTGTTTTTTTGTTTTGGGTCCCGGCTATTTATTCGGCCTTTCCGTTCTCCGGTATACCCGGACATAGTCGACGAGCATGTCGCAGGGGAGAGCCTGCTCATCGATGGGGCCGCCCATAAAGCCTCCCACGGCCACGTTCATGATCAGGTAAAAGGGCTGATCGAACGGCCAGTCCTCTTCATCGGCATCATCGGGCCGCGTATACCGGCACAGGCACTCTCCGTCCAGATAATAGTCCACGTATTCCTTCGTCCACTCCAGGCCGTAAACGCGGAAGGAACCGGCTGTGCCGGGGCATTTTTTCCAGGTGGAGCGCTGAGCGTCCCCGGGCTGGGTGTGATTGAGTTTTTCCGAATGCAGGCTGAACACGATCTCGTCGGGCCTGAGCATCGAGTGCTCCATCATATCGATCTCGCCGCACAGCGGCCACCTGACGCCGCGCTGATACGCCGCGGGCAGCAGCCAGATGGCCGGCCAGGAGCCGGCGGCCTTGGGGATACAGGCGCGCACCTCGAAACGGCCGTACTGCCACACGGCGTGGGGCCAGGTCATGATCCTCGCGGACGTGAACTCCCTGTCCTCCACGTGTTCCTTCCGCGCGGTGAGATGCAGCAGCCCGTCCCGGACGCAGGCGTTGGCCGGTCGGTCGGTGTAGGCCTGTTTTTCTCCGTTGAACCAATGGGCTCCGGTCTCGAGGGTCCATTTTTTTTCATCCGGCCTGCCGTCCCGGTCAAAGGTATCTTCCCAGATGAGTTCCCAGCCTTCTGTCATGAGATCCTCCCGGTTTTATTGAAGATATACGTCGATCGAGACCATGCGGTGCCGACGGATCAGATCGCTCTCCCGATCGGGGAGCGTGTCGCCGTCGAAGGTGACCGTATCCCTGCCGTCAAAGGCCGTGATCCGGTACACCGCCGCGCGCTCCGGGCCGTAGGTATCCCGGCCGGTCGGGTTGTGGTAGGTCACCTGGCAGGTCCCGCACAGGGTGAAGGAGGCTTCTCCCTTTTCATCGAACAGCCCGCGGCGCAGGATGGGCGCGAAACGGTACTGAAGGCCGGCGCTGCCGAAGATGAACCCGCCGGTGCCCACGAACATCATTTTCCAGATCGACAGCATCTCCGCGGTGGATCCGGACAGGCGTCCCACGTATCCGCGGCCGTGGGTATCGGGGTCCGGATTGACGGAGGAGGCGATGAAGGACGAGTTTTCAAGGATGCTGCGGCCGTATAACGCCGGATCCAGCCGGCAGATCAGGGCATGATCCGCGGCAGAGTAGAACTCGTCACAGAGTCCGGCTTTGAGGAGCCCGAGGAGATACTTGTACTCCATATGCAGGAACACGCTCTCCCGTTCCAGCCAGCCGGGGGTGAACACCCGCACCCGGCCGATCTCCATGCCGCAGTTTTCAAGGGATTCCGAAGTCTTGTACATTTTCAGTTTCTCGTCGTACAATCCGGTGGTCAGGATCTTCCCGGCCATCTCCCGGGCTGTTTTCCGATCCTCATCGCGGCAGGATGAGAGGTACCGCGCCGGTCCTTCCAGGAACAGGGGCAGGTCCACCCGCCGGAGGGACCGCACCACTGCACCGGGCATGCCGTAGGGCGTGATGTAAGGGGTGCCGTCCGCGTTGAGCCGGGGCTCGAAATCATCGGCCTCATAGGTGAAAAACGTGGGCATGATCCCGCCGCCGATCTCAAGCGCCCTTTTGACCGCGTCCTCCAGCACGTCCCTCATAAGGCCCAGGATCTTTTTGATCTCCCGGAAGGCCACTTTTTCCCGCCGGCCGGTGATGCCCGCCTCGATCTTTTCCCGGAATTCCTCTCTCAGGCCGGCCACATGGTCCCAGCACAGGAACATATCCCCGATCTTCTCATAGGCGTCCGCGACGGCGCGCATCAGGAAGACGGGTTCCTCGTACAGGTCGATGGTGCTTTCCGGATCCCTGTCCCCGGCCGCCCCGCAAAGGAACTGCACGAGCCTCCTCAATTCCAGTGTTTCGGACATGCCGCTCCCCAGGAGCCCCGGAAGGCCGTTCATGGCGTCATTCCAGCCGGGCTTGCCGCCGTCCATCTCGATCCCCAGGCGCTGACTGTCCAGCAGGGCGAACTTGTTGACCGCCAGGGTCAGCATTTTCTCGAAGAGCGTGGACCGGGCGGTCCTGCCGCTGCTCTCCTTGAGCCAGTTGGTCCCGGCGGGATCAAAACCGGGCAGGGAAAGCTTCTTTTCGCTCCTGAAAACAGCTCCGTACTGCCGCACGTGCCCGTTGTGGATCACATAGGTCTCCCGCCGGGGCCTGACCGCCGCGGGGCTGTCGTAGTACAGGCAGTCGGCGCTTCCGAAAAGGAGCTCCTCCTTTTTATCGGGCCACACGGACAGGTGATCCTCCGCCAGGTCCAGGGTGTAATCCCAGTGATCGGACCAATACCCCTCCGCGAAACCGGCCTCGAAGCTCTGATCGCACAGCGCCAGGAGCGATCCGACGAATGCCGTGGGATCTCCCTTGATCCTGAGCCCGTCCCTGACGGCCGTCCCGGTGATCTGCCCCGGCGTGAACGGCTTTTTGATCAGCTCGAGGATCGTGCCGGCGCCGGCATCCAGGTGCTCCTCCAGGATCGGGAGAGCTTCCGCCTCTTTGCCCGGGATCAGCCTGAAGGTGCAGGGCCTGATCTCAAGAGGGTTGCAGCCGTCCATCTGGATGAGGCTGTAGAAATTGCGCACGTTGTAGCTCCCCACCTCGGGATGGATCGAGCAGTCCATGCGGCGGTTCTGGCACACGTCCCGAAAGTTTCCGTTGCCCTGGGAAAAATACTCCCCGGCGATGGAAAAGAAATTGTAATCCCTTTCCGGATCCCCGTGCTTCCGGCTGAACAGGTGGACGATCTTCCGGTCCTTTTTTCCGCCGAACAGGAACGGATAACCGCCCCGCAGGAAATTGTCCATGTAGCACTGCCGGATGTACGCGTCGAAGGCTTTGTCCGCGGTGGAGGTCTTCACGTCCTTCGTCAGCGCATCCGCTTCCTCCCGGGCCAGCGCCAGTTTCTTCCGCGCGTAGTCCGCATCAAGCACCTCGCCGGCCTTTTTATTCAGGAGCTCTCTGGAAGCGGTGTAGCCCATGAAGGCCGTATAGGTCAGTTTTTCGCCCTTGTCCAGTTCTTTTGTGAGCGCGGCGAAGGCACAGGGGATCTTGTTGACGAAGGTCTGTTTTTTCCCCAAGACCGCTTCCAGCCCGTCTTTATGGAACCGGATGGGGTCCAGCATGGTCAGGTCGTGATCGAAAACCGCCGCCCTGTCGTACACTACCGGTGTCAGGCGGCCTTCACAGGCGCACATATAATACCAGCCGCCCGTGACCTCCTTCATTTCGGCCGTATCCTCTCCGGTGGCCCGCATCTTGAAGATCGGGGCGTTTTTCTCGATGTTGATGACATCCGTCCAGCTCTTCAAAAGATTGCTGGTCTCTTTGTAGCTGCTCAGCTGCAGGCCGTAGGGGATCACCTGGGGCATACCGTCCAGGATCTCCAGCCGGATCTTCTTTTCTCCGGTATTCTCGATGGTGACATGGCGGACCACCGCGCCGATCTCGTCCCGGGGCAGGATGAAGCAGGCCGCTTCCACTTTGAGGCCGTCCCGTTCTTCCGTGACGGTCAGGGCGTTCCGCTCGATCTTCATGATCCGGCACACGCTGTCCTCGGGCCGGAAAAACGGCTCGATGTATTTTCCGTCGGCCCGGATGAAGGTCCTGAAGCCGCGGATCTGGGTGTTCTCGTATTCGGTGTTGGCGGGATTGAACTCCATCATGGCGTTGCCCTTGTGATGGATGCCGAAGCTCGCCACGGCCTGCCCCCGGTTGGTGTAATACAGCCACATGGGGATGCCGGTGATCCCGGCCAGCCCGGGAAGAAAGCTGGAGAAGGGCGGTTTGCGGTCGTAATCCCGGATAATGAAGGTGTCCGATCTCAGTTCGTAAGGCTGCATGTTTTTCTCCTCTCTGTATTTCAGATCTGCCCGGTCAGGGCCATGATCTCCGGGCTCTGATAGACCCGGATGTAGTCGATCTCATACCTGGCGGGAAGGCAGCTCTCGTCGATGCCCCTGGCGCCGCCCCAGTCCCCGCCGAAGGCCAGGTTGATCAGGAGATGCATCCGCTTGTCAAAGGGCCACACATCTTTCTGCGGGCGGTCGGTGAAGCTCAGCGGCCGGTAGGTCCAGGTGGTTTCCCCGTCCACGCTGAAGATGATCCGGTCCGGGAGCCACTCCACCCCGTAGTCGTGAAACTCGTTGAATACGTCTTCGGCCCTGATGCTGTGGTTCTTCGCCGCTCCTCCGTGGAACTTCTCCACGTGCACGCTCTGCACGATCACATTGGGATCATAGCCCACGTGCTCCATGATGTCTATCTCCCCGGAGGCGGGCCAGGATCCGTAAGCCCAGTCCGTGGGCAGCATCCAGACCGCCGGCCACGTGCCCAGGCCTTCGGGGAGCCTCGCACGGGCCACCACCTTGCAGTACAGAAAGTCGCCCCGGTCCCTTGATACCAGCCGGCAGGAGGTGTAGTCTCTGCCGCCCATCCGCTCCTTTTGGGCGGTGATGGTCAGCACGCCGTCGGAGACGGCGGCGTTGTCCCCGGGGGTATAGTACTGCAGTTCGTGATTGCCCCAGCCGCTGCCCCCGGTGTCATAGCCCCATTTGCTTTTGTCGGGCCTGCCGTCCGTGTCGAACTCGTCCGCCCAGACCAGCTCATACGTCAGCTTTTCGGGGTCATAATCCGTCAGTACCGCTTTCAGGCTGCTCTCGTCCACAGCGGTCTCATCCGGGTCCACCCAGGCGTCGGATACGCTGCCGCCCTCATGGTAACCGTCCGTGTTCCGCGGCAGATCGGCCCGGAGCCGGGGCTCCGACGCCAGAGCGCCTCCCGAGGCGCACAGGAGTACGGCCAGCAGGATAACGGCGCTTCTTCTTTTCTTCTTCATATCATTCCCCCGTGATCCCCGTGTTTTCGATCCCCTGGATGAATCTGCGCTGCACGAAAACGTACATCAGCACCAGGGGCGATATGGATATCAGCGTCGCGGACATCTTGTAGGCCTCGTTCAGTCTGAAAGCGCCGCCCACCGCGGAAGCGGAGCTTTCGAACTCGCTGTTGAACATATCCAGCTTGGCCGGCAGCAGCGCCAGATTTCCCCTGAGAAGCGTGCCGGTCATATAAGTCTCGTTCCAGTTCCATACGAAGGAGAACAGGAACACCACCAGGATCGTGCTGCCGGAGATCCGCACCACGATGGACCAGAACACCCGCCAGGCCGAGGCGCCATCGATGGCCGCCGCTTCGTCCAGCACCCGGGGGATCATGTTGAAGGAAGTGTAGAAGATCAGGATCAGCACGGCGGAATAGACGCCCTGTCCCAGGACCGCCATCGCGGCCTGAGGGATCACGGTGCCCACCAGCTGGATGCCCGTGGCGGTCTGGGCGGTGACCAGCATCATCAGCCGCGGCACCATCAGCACCGGTACCGGCATGATGAAGGTCAGGATGATCATGACGAACCACAGCTTTTTGCCCTTGAAATCGTAGCGTGACAGGGCGTAGGCCGTCATGGCGGAGACCACCGTCTGCGCCGCGGCCAGGCCGCCGGAGAACAGGATGGAGTTTTTCAGCGTCTCCTTCAGGTTCAGCACGCCGGCGGCGACTCTCAGATTGTCAAACGAGAAGCTCTTGGGGATCCAGGTCACGGAAGGGTCGACGATGTCCGCGGAGGACATCATCGCCTTGGCGATCATTTCAAGGATCGGCTCCAGGTATACGAACCCGATGCAGATCAGTACGAAGTAGATCGCGGCCTTTCCCGGCAGTGCCCTGAGCCGGTCCCATTTTGCTTTTCCGTTTCGCTTCATAGGATCACTTCCCTGACCTTTCTCTCACGGAATATGAGGAAAGCCGCGCCGATGACCAGGAGCACCAGGATCCCGTAGAGCCAGGCGTAGGTCGCCGCGTACCCCAGGCCGCTGGCTGTGTTGTTGGTGGCTGTCTTGATCAGACTGTAAATGTCGCTGGTATCGTAAGCCCCCAGCTGCACGATGGTGAAAATGGAGGCCACCAGGGCTGTCGGCTTGGCCATGGGCACCGTTACTTTCCACAGGATCTGCCACTCGTTCGCGCCGTCGATGCGGGCGGCCTCATACAGGGAGGGATTGATCCGCTGCATCGTGCTGATGAACAGCACGATGGGGATGCCCGTGAACCACAGGATCATGGACAGCTGGTCAAAGATCTCTTCCAGGAACAGGGTAAAGGAGGGGGAGTAGCTGTACAGGATCCGGAAGATCCAGATGCTTTTGTACACTTCGCTGACTCCCTGGGAAAGGGCGATGGCTTCGTCCGCGCTGTCCAGGATCTGGCTCATGACCGGCCCGGACAGGATGATGATGGGCAGGAAATAAATGATGCGCATGAGGGTCCGTCCGGCTTTGATCTTGTTGAGCAGATAAGCCAGGATGAAGGATACCACGATGATGATGAACGTATAGGGGATCACCATGCCCAGGAAACTCAACAGAGCGGGCACGAATTCCGTGTTGCGGAAGAAGGCTGTGTAGTAGTTTTCCATGCCGATCCAGGTGACCTCGTATCCCCGGATGGTGGAGGAGACCGAGCAGAAGCTCAGCACGATGGTCATCCCGAATGGGATCAGCGTGAAGATCACGAATCCCAGGATCCACGGCGACATGAAGAAATAACCCAGGCGGTTGTGCCTGCGCTCCATGACGCTGCCCCGGCGTATCCTGCCACGTTTTTTGTCCATGCGGCCTCCTTTACTCCGATACTTCGGCGCTCATGGCCGGTACCGCGAGCCCGTCCACGGTGACGCTGTTTTCCGTATAGTTGATGATGATCCGTTTTCTCTCCGTGCCCCGCCGGTAAGTGTTGATCACGATCCCGTTCTGCGGCACTTCCCTTTCGGTCCATTCGTAACCCCGCACCTGCCTGAGCACGCTGTTGATCTCCCCGTAGACAGAGCGTATCAGTTCCCTGTACAGGTCGTACTCCGTGGAGTACAGGCTGGAAGAGAAACTGTCCGCCAGGTTCCAGGACGCCTCCCTGGACAGGATGAAGGAGGGAGAGACATTGTAATCGATCATGCGCAGGACGCAGTCCCGGGTGTAGAACGAGAAATTGGCGTACGGGGCGATCATTTCCATGGTCCCGTTGAGCACCATCTGGAGGAACGGGACGGAGTCTGTTTCGTAGATGTACCAGGAATTGCCCACGGGCATCTGCAGGTACTTGTCCGTGTACGGCCACAGATACAGGTTCGGGTTCTCCAGATTCAGTTTCAGCGGGATGCTCTCCAGCGTTTCGGCGTACAGCCGCACGGCGTCGGTCAGCGAGGTCTCGCAGCCGGTGCGTGACCAGTGGGAATTGAGCACATTGGTCACGCCCGACAGCGTCAGGGCCTCGGAGTGGTCCGCGGCGTTCGCCGCGAAGACGCGGGTCCATTCCGCGGTCTTCTCCGGGGTGGCGAAGCCGAAGGTGTTCACCGGTACGCTGGAGGGAAGGAGCCAGCTTTCATCCACGCTGACATACCAGTTGCTCACGGCCTTGACGGCGGTCTGATAATAGTTGGTCATCATGCTGTTGATGCGGGTGGTGTTCCGGGCCTTGGAGATCTCCACGCCCCGTTCTGCGAGATCCCGGATCAATCGCGCGAAGTCGGCTTTCCGGCCCACGGCGGCGGAATAGACGTCCCTGTCCGGACGGGTCAGGCTTTCGCCCTTCTTCTGCCATCCGATCAGGCCGCAGCTGATGTTTTCAATGCCGCTTTCGAGTACATCATCAAGGATGCTCCTCACGTCCTGGACCGTCGTGACCGTGACCTGCCGCGTCAGGATCACGCCGTTCTGGGAGTCCGCCATGATAAAGTCCAGCCGCAGGGGGATATCCTCACGGGCGGCGGGGCGCGGCGAAAGCATGCCGGTATCCGTCAGGTGTTCCCGGTAGGCCCGGGCCATGCCGGTGTAGTCCGCCGCGGGCGTTCCGTCACTGCCGTCCCCGTACAGGAAACGGTAGGTCATGTCGATGTCGTAGCCGAACGGCGCGTCCAGGGTGGAGAAGAATCCGTTGCCGTGCTCGTCATACAGCTGGTAGTATTTCACGTTGTACTCAAAGCGGGGGTAGGCCCAGGTGTAGCTGGTGGATCTCGTCTCGTCGGGATTGACGATGATGTCCATGTATTCGTCCCCCCGGTCCGCCCACGCGACGAACCCTGCCTGACGGTCGCCGACAGCCATGCCGAACACGGGCACCACGGGATCGTGGACGGGCACGTCATCGTGCAGCTCTGTGTAGTAATAGGTCTCCGTGGCGTGATCCGGGCCGTAAACGTCCCCGTCATAAGGGTTGAATACGGACGTGTTGTCCGTGAAGCGGATCAGCGCGCCGCTGCCGTCCGGCACCAGTACATAACCGGGCGCGCGGTATCTGTCCTGCTCCGTCCAGTCCAGGGTATCGGGATCGAGCACTTTCATGCGCCCGCCGCTGGCGCACAGAAAGGGCGTGATCAGCACGGCGGAAAGCTTGTTCAGGTCATTCCCGGCAAATGAGTCCCGCGGGATGTGATAGGTGATGCCTTCGCCGCTCAGAGCGATGCAGACCTTCAGGGCGATATCCGGCGATGTGAACGCGATATCCAGCTCAAAGTTTCCGCCGCCGTTCCCGGAAGGGCTCAGGAGGGACCGGGCGTTCTTCTCCGAGGCGGATGAGATCTGCTTGGTCTTGTCGCTGTCGATATACTCGATGGTGATCAGGGAGTTGGCGATGCCCACATAGGTGGTGTTCAGGTCATCCGCGTAGGGCTGATAAGCCTCGAGGATCTCCCGATCGGAGGCGCCGGAGCTCTTGAGCTGCTTGACCAGGTCCTTGGCGTCGCCCGAAAAGGGCAGATCGGCGCCGGTCTTCAGAATGATCCCGTTCTTCGTGTTCTCAACGGCCAGGATATCCCGGTCCTCACGCCAGTGATACCTGAGGGGCCCGGCTTCATACAGCGTCGTGTAGCCGGAAAGGTCCGTATCCGTGAATACGGCTTTCTCAGGCGCCGGCCTGGTGTCGTGAGCCGTGGGGACATAGGCGCTCTCCGCGGCGGCGCTCATGATGAGGGCCGCTGTCAGGGCGGCGGCTGCCGCGCGGCGCAGGATCCGCTTAAAAAACATTGTAGATCAATTCCTTTCCGACCGAGGTCAGGAACGTGCGCAGGCTGTTCCACATCATGGAGAGGATGATGCACACCACCGCGATGATGAGCATGAACATCACCGTCAGGATAAGGCTGGTCACCGTCTCTTTAAAGCTGTACTGATGGATGGTCTGCAGGCCGATGAATATGACGGCGGCGCTCCAGACGATCCCGGCGATCATGATCAGCGTCAGCAGAAAGGACTCATTGTACGTGAGGAAATGGGAGACCACCGTGACCGTGAGGAGCGACGCGATGACGGGCAGCATCCCGTAGGCGGGCACCATGAAGATCTGCCGGAAGGTGCCGTTGCCGTCGTTGATGCTGGTCACCAGGTAATTGCACAGGATGAAGGCGCCGGTGAGGGCCCAGAAACCCGCCACCACGAAACCGATATCCATATCCTGTACGTCCTGCATCTGGTAAATGAAGCCTTTGTTCGTCTGATAGAGCATGTATACGGCGAAAAACGTGAGGTACAGGAGAGCCGCCCCGGCGGGGGACCCGGCACGGTTTTTGCCGATCTCATAGGCGCGGTCGCCGGGATGCCGGTCCATGCCGCGGGCGAGGGACAGATCCCTCAGGACGGGCAGGCTCCCGAGCCTGTCTGAAAAGGCCTGTTTGCGGGCCTTCCATTTCCCGCCTCTGCGCCGGTCGATCGCGTGGAGCGCTCTGATCCCTGCCGCCAGGATCAACAGAGCCAGCAGGATCGGCCCCATATTCTTCCGGATCCATGTGTTCCGGACTTCCCAGAACGCCTCGGAATAGAGCTTTTTATTGTTGGCGATCCTGAAGTGGGTCAGGGCTGTTTCATAATCCTCCACTCTCAGGCGGGCTTTTCCGGCGCCGTCATGGGCCAGCACGGACATCTGATTGAGCCGCAGCACCCGGTCCCACTCGCTCATGGCGCCGGTATAGTCTCCGGCCTCATAGCGGTTCAGCGCGTCATAGACCATGAGGGCGTACTCCGTGGGTCTGAAGCTCTGGAGATAGCCCTTGCTGCCGTCCAGCGCCCAGATGCTCCCGCGGCTGTCCACGGCCACGGCGGGCAGCCGGGTGAAGAGGCCCACCACATCGGTGATCGTCACCTGGGAGCCGAACTCGAAGATCAGTTCGCCGTCTCTGGAATAAACATCGATGTACCCTTCGTTGGAACAGGTGTAGATAAAGTCGTCCCTGTCCACGTAGACGTCTGTCAGCGTGCCCAGGCTGAAGACGGTGTTCTTGAACATGTTTCCGCCGTTGGTGCTGTGCTTCTTCATGCCGTTCCGGAAAGTGCCGGAGGTGGCGGTATACACGATCCCGTTGTGGTCCACGAACACATTGGTGAACACTGTGGGGTTGGCGTCCACCAGGTTGGCCAGCTGTTCCCGGGTGAACAGGAAGCGCTGGATGCGCTGGGCCACCGTCAGGTTGGTCTTGTTGACGGTGAAATACCCCAGGAATTCGCCCGTGGCGGCCAGCTGGATCACGCCGTTATAGACGCCCTCGCTGATGATGTAGATATTGCCGCCCTCATCCGCGGCGATCTTCTTGGGCTCATAGTTCGTATCGGAATACAGGGGCGAATCCGGTTTGCCCAGCTTCGCGGTCAAAGTGCGGTCCGGGCCGAAGACGAATACCGCTTTCGCCCCGGGATCCGCCACATATATCAGGCCGCTGTCCGTCACATAGACGCCGCTGGGGGAGGAGAAACCCTTGTCTGTCAGGGGCTCCAGGAGCCTGCCGGAGCGGATGTCGTAGACGGCGATCCGGCGGTTCCCGGTATCGGCGATGTACATCAGGTCATTTTTATCGATGAACAGGTCCGACGGGGAGGCGAGTCCCAGCTCCGCCAGGGTGCGGTCGGGCAGATAGGCATCCTGGGTACGGATGTATTCGCCCTTGTCATCCAGGGTGTAAGTATAGGAAGTGGCCTGCCCGGCTACGGCAGCGCGCGGGAACAGCATCAGCAGGATGAGTGCCGCCGTGAGACAGGATACTGTTCTGTTCCGGTCTTTTCTCTCCATCCGGCCCTCCTTATTTGATCCCGGAATGGCTCATGGTGTTCATCACCTGAGACTGCATCCAGATGAAGATGATCAGGTTCGGCAGGAACAGGATCAGGGACGCCGCGGCGGAAAGGCCCGCCGCTGCCACCGTATTGTTGGTGGACAGGGAATTGAGGTAGTAGGCCAGGGTCCTGAGGGAATCGTCGGTGATATAGTTGTTGGAGGCTTCCACCGCCATCCACACCTGCTGGAAGGTCAGCACCACCGAGGTGGCGAGAGCCGGCCTGATCAGCGGCACGATGATGTTGAAAATGATGTGTCTCTCCCGGGCCCCGTCGATGACCGCCGCTTCCAGGAGCGCGTCCGGGATCTGGTCGGTGAACTGCTTGACCAGGAACAATCCCACCGGCATGGCGGCCAGGGAGAGCACATGCACCATGATGGTGTCGATCAGTCCGAGCCGGGTGATGACCAGGTAACGGGAGATCGCCACGGCGGAGGGGACGAACATCAGCGCCAGCTGGTTGAGGCTGAAAAGGAGTTTCTTCCCGATGAAGCGCTTTTTCGCGAAGGTATAGGCTCCGAAGATCGTGATGATCAGGTTGGTGATCACTGTCAGCACCGTGATGATCACCGAGTTGAGCAGATACCGGAGGAAGGGCACGCCCGTGGTGCCGGAAAGGGAGAACAGGCTTTTGAAATTGGCCAGGGTGGGGTCGCGCACGAAGATATGGGGCGGGAACGCGAACAGTTCCCCCAGGGGCATAAAGGCGCGGTTCACGATCATGACTACCGGCAGGATCATGAACAGGGCCAGGGGCACCAGGATCACGTAAAACTTGATCTGGGTCCTGGAAAAATGTTTGGGATCCACCACTGTTCCCAGGAAGCGGGCGGCCTTTTTTTTCTTTGGTCGAACTCTCGTCATGATGATCCTGCCTCAGTCTTTTTCGTCAAAGAATCTGTGCGCCAGAAGATTGAACGCGTATACGATCACCAGCAGCATCACCGATACCGACGCCGCGTATCCCATCTCATAGCGGATAAAGCCGTAGTCGTCGATGTGATTGGTGATCAGCTGCCCGGAATAGGCGGGCGTTGGATTGACGCCGGCGAGAGATACGCCGATCCAGCCCATGTTGAACGCGTTGGTGATGGACATGACCGCGCCGAAAAGCATCTGGGGCTTCATGGACGGGATGGTGATGTGGACGATCTCCTGGAAACGGTTGCGCATCCCGTCGATGTAAGCCGCTTCGTAGATCTCGCGGTTGATGTTCAGGATACCGGAGATCATGCTCAGGAAGCCGATGCCCATGGAGGACCACAGGGATACCACGATCATGATCAGCATGAAATAGTCGGGGACCAGCAGGAACTGGATCGGCTGGTCGATCCATCCCAGCTGCAGCAGGACCGCGTTCATCCATCCGCCCTGGTCGCCCGAAAAGACGGTGCGCCAGATCACGGCGATGAATACCTGGCCCAGCATGGAGGGCATGTAGATGCACAGGGACAGGAGGGTCCTGGGCAGGGCCTGGATCTGGGCGAGCATCCACGCCAGCAGGAAGGAGAGCACGTAGCCGCCCACACCTACCACGATGGCGTACAGGAAGGTGTTGGGCAGCACGTACTTCATAAACACGGTATCCTGGGTGAACAGGTACAGATAGTTGGCGATGCCGTTGAAACGCGGGGGGTTGATCACGTCGAAGTTCGTGAACGACAGGCCTGCCGTCATCATCACCGGGATCAGGATGAACACGGCGAATAAAAGGATATAGGGCGCCAGGAGCGCGTAGGAGGTGAGATCATCCCGCGTCAGCCTTGAGTTCCTGCGCTTTTTTATCTCCCGCTCCACAGTTTCACCTGCCCTTCTTTGAGGCCTTGTCTTTCTGAAGCTGGATCCAGTCGTAGTCCCGGATCACGTAATCCTTCAGTTTGACGCCTTCCTCGTCGTAATAACCGAATTCCTGCATCTTTCGCCGGATCTCGCGGTTGATCTCGATCACCCGTTCATCCGCGGCCACCTGGGCCGATCTGCCGTCGTTCACCATGGCGTTCCATATATCGGACAATGAGCGTTCCAGCAGGTACTGCCCCGGGGTCCTGGGCACATCCCGGATCCAGGGCACCATGCTGAGGATCACCTGCTTGTCCTCCTGACCGATGGGGGCCTGCCGGAGCGCTTCCAGATCCGCCGGGAGCCAGAAATAGACATCACCGTATGTGGAACGCAGCGTATAGGTGTATTCCACCTGCACGTCGGTGCTGGTCCACCATTTCAGGAAATCCCAGGCCGCCTGCGCGTGGGGCGTGTCCCTGAAGATCACGCCGCCCGTGGAGGCCGCCACATACCACCTGTCGATGGATCCGTCCTCCTGGGGCGTGCCCAGATAGGGCGCCAGGGCCCACTGCCCGTCCAGCTCCGGGGCGCCGTTGAGGATCAGGTTATAGGAATTGGCATCCACGATGCCGATGGGCAGCACGGAATAACGGAAGGAATTGAAAAATTCGTTGACCTGGATATCCAGCGAATAGGCCGTGAAAAGATCGCCCAGCTCCCGGATGCCCCGGACGGAATCGGCGCTGTCGATGCTGGTGGCGGTCCCGTCGTCATTGTACAGCCTGCCGCCGTGCTGGAAGATCAGCGGCGTGGTCTGGTAGAACCATTTGTATCCCGTCCGGCCGTAGGATATGTTATGGTAGAAATTCATGCCGTACCGCTGCAGTACGGGCAGCAGGGCCCTCAGGTCGTCCCAGGTATCCGGTACGGGAAGCTCCAGACTTCTGAAGATATCCGTCCTGTAGATGACCGCCGAGAAATCCAGCGTTTCCGGGATGGCGTAGACCCCTTCGTTGTAGACATAGGGCACCATGGCGCCGGTGGCGAAACGGCCGTTGATGGTCCAGAAATCGTCAAAGGCGGTCATGTCATACAGCGCTCCCCGGCTGGCCAGGTCAAAAGGCATATAGGAGGCCAGCCCCAGGGCGATATCCGGGGTATTGCCCGCCGCGCAGGCCAGAGTCAGTTTATTGGCGTCCGGGATGACGGTCACCTTGACCTTGATGCCTGTCGCGGGGGTGAATTCCGTGTCCGCCATTTTCTGCAGCAGGTCCGCGTGCTGCAGCGAGCGGTTGGCCCAGATCGTGAGGGTATCATCGTCATCCGCCGTCAGGCTGTATTTTTTGGACGCGTAAGAGTAATAGACGGTGTCTATGCCGTTTTTGACGCTCTTCCACAGGGACGCCCGGGCGGGCGGAAGGGCGCCCCGGCCGTTGAGATAGACAGCGTCCAGGGAAAAGTCCATTTTCATGATGCCGGAGGTGAAGCGGCTGACTGCGACGAGCACGGAGTTGTCATCGCCTGAGAGGGATTTGGTGTACAGCGCGATCTCGTCGGGATACTCCGCCATGTCCCGGATGAACATGTCCGCCTTGTCCAGATAGCTCAAAAGAGCGCCGTTGATGCCCTTGTCGCTCTCATCCTGCGTCAGGTAACGGATATGGGTGATGAGCAGTTCGTAGGCTTTCAGGTAGTCGGGGATCAGGGGCATATAGCGGGTCATCTTCCAGGTGCGGTATTTATCCGGATCCTCACCTGCCATTTTCTTTATCTCCAGGGAAAACACCGTGGCGTGCTCGGCGATCAGCTGGCCGTAGCGCCAGGCGGCGTTCACGGGCTCGAGCTCGACTTTGAGGGTGAGGGTGTGTTCTCCCTCGGCCAGGTATATCCGGTAGGGCTCGCCATTCCTGTCCTTCAGGGTCTCGTTGGCCCATGAGCCGTTGGTATAGGGGAAGGGATAAGCCTCAAGTTCCAGAAAGGGCGTTTGACCGTCGATCAGGATCGTTTCGTAGGAATTGAATTCTTCCTTCTCATTCATGTAATGGAAAGTCAGCGTGTAGAGACCGTCTTTTTCCGCCCGGAAACGATACGTGACCGAATCGCCCGCCTCCGTCCAGGCCAGGGTATTGAGCAGCTTGTATTCGGCGCTGTACGGGCTGACGTCCGGGGAAGATGTGGACCGGTAGATGATCTTGGCGGAATTCTTTTCGGTGTATTCGGTCGCTTCGATCACGCACACGCCTGTGTCGGCGGGGGATCGGGAAGCGTGGAGCGCGGCGTACCGCTCGTAAGTCATGGGCCTTTCCGCGGGCGGGCAGACCCGGAGCTTTCCCAGGACGAGCCCGTCGTTGGATACGTTTTTGACCGTGATGATATTTTCCCCGCTGTTCAGGTCCACTTCAAGGGGCGTGACGGATGAATAGGTATTATTGTAGAGAGGCGCTTCCCGCCAGGAAAGGATCCGCTCCTGGGCCGGCGCGATCTCGTCGCCGTAACGGTCCTTGAGTTTTTCACCGTCCCTGTCCCGCCAGTAAAGGGGGAAGTCCACGGCTTTCAGTTCCTGATACGGGCTCACCCCGTTGATCTCTACGGACGCGGTGTGATCCAGATAGGATCCGCCGGTGGAAGTGTAATCGAAAAAGAGCGTATAGATCCCGCCCGTTTCCAGGTCGATCCGGTAGGTGGCGGTCTGGCCGTATGCAAGCGGAAGCACCCTGCCCCGGCAGGCCGGGATACTGAGACCGGCGCTGAGGCATTCGTCGTATGTCACGGCGTCCTCAGGCCATGCCTCGGTCTTTGACGTACCGGGCTGCCCTGTGCGCAGCAGCAGGTAGTCCGTATATTTCAATTCATCGTTTTTGAGGGAATCCTTTAACAGGCTGTAGGCCCATCTGAGCTCTTCGGGCGTGATATCCTCCACCCGTTCGACGGGGCGCAGCCGGGAGAAAAGGACGGCGGCCGCGATGATGACGATCAGCGCAGCCCATACCGTGATCCTCTTTATCCATTTCCCTTTATCCATCGGTGACCTCGTTATGAAACGGAGCCGCTGTGCCGCCGCGGGTCGCGGGCGGCACAGCGGCTCCGTTGAATTGCCTTGCGACAGATCGGTCTTATCAGAAATCGGCGTCGGTGTAGCCGTAGTAGGTGATGAGCCCGTCCTTGATGCTCTGCTCGGCGACACGGAAGCGGGCGTTGATCTTCTCGTTCCAGTCGGAGAGGTTGGCCTTGACGGTGTCCACCCAGCTGGGATCGGTGACCGCCGCGCCGGCGATGTCGGCGTTGGTGACATCCAGCCACTCCCTCAGGCAGTTCACCTGGGTGCCGTCCTCGATCACGTGATAGGGATAGGTCTTGTCGGAGATGTCCCAGATCTGGCCGTCATTCCACAGTTTGAGCAGGTACTGGAATCCGGGCATCTTCTCCGCGTCTCCGTAACGGGCATGCAGGTCGGTGCCGTACCAGATATCCATCTGGGCGAAGAACTCATCGCCGGTCACCAGGGGCAGGGAGTCGTTCAGGCAGGTCTTGATGGTGCCGTTGTCATTGAACATCTGGTCGGCGCGGGCCTTCAGGGATTCCGTGGAGCCGCACCAGAAGGAGCCGAAAGCGTAGGCCAGATCGAACTGATCCTTTTCGGCATCGCTCCAGGCCGGGTCGCCGTCATCCATGGCGTAGTTGTGGATGGCCATGGGGTCGATCACGATGCCGACGGTGTTGGGCTGGTAGGGGGTCGCGGGACGGGGGTAGATGTCCCAGTCCTCGGATTCCACGGCGTTCACGGCCCAGGAACCGTCGTCGTTCTTGCCGGCCGTCGCCGCGCCCATCATCCAGGGATCACCGGTGTAGGCCAGCACGTAATTGCGGCAGAAGAACCTGTAGCCCCACCACCAGCCGTCGTCCATCACGGAAGCGTCCACGGCGCCCTGGCCGTTCAGGGTCCAGATCTCGTAGGGAGCCCATTTGGCGATGTAGCCGATCAGATCCTTCACCTCATCGGAGGCGATGTTCACCCGGTCGCCCTCGCCCTTGTACGCGGCCATCTGGGCGTTCACGGTGGTGGTGCCGGTATCGATGATCTGGGTGGGCACGGAGAAGATCGTGCCGTAGAAATTCTTGTTGTCCGCGGAGGTGATGAACTCCGTATACTCATCGATGTCCCAGTCGGGATCCGGTACGTCGATATTGTTCTCCTCGGCCAGTTCCTTGTTGACGAAAATGCCCCAGGGCTGCATGAACTGGGGAAGACCGGCCTGGAAGCCCCAGTAGTTCATGGTGTCCATGATGCCCTTGTTGAAGGTCTTGTAAAGGGGATCGTCCGCGTAGACGGACAGGTCGGCGATCATGCCGCGGGACAGGTCCCCGGGCAGATCGTTGGCGGCGTACACATCCGGGTACTTGCCGTGCTCGGCCTTGAAATTCTCGATCTCCTGCATCCAGGAAGTATCGTTCCCGTTGGGATCGTCCGTCTTGGCATACAGGTTGACCGTCACGTTGGGATAGAGTTTATTGAACTCCTTGGCCAGGGCGTAGATGGCGGCCACGTTCTGGCTGGTCAGGTCCTCCACGGCGATATCCTGGTGCCCCAGATCCTTGTGGTAAGTGCTGTCGCCGGACCAGCACATCACGTCGATGCTGCCCGTCACATTGGGATCCAGGCGCAGATAATAGGGTGTGTCCGCGTTTTCGGCCATGGCCGGCAGCAGGGTGAGCATCATGGCCGCGGCCAGCAAGAGGGAGAAGAATCTCTTTTTGTTCATCATTCCGGGTCATCCTCCGTTTCTTATTCTGTTGGCGCACAAAAACATTGACATTTTTGCGCTTTGGATTATCTGGAATTATATAGGAAGTATTCATACATTGTCAAGCGGTTGAGAGGCGCGCGGCACGGCCGGAACAGGTCATCCGGCAGCTCCGGCAGCGGATTCCCAAAGACAATTAAACAAAAAACAGACGAAATAATTAAAGATTTGACCTAATAATGAAATAGTTTTGTAAAAAACAAGCCTGTACAGGCCATAATTAGAGCCTGCTTTCAAAAAATTGACAAAATATAGATAAAAGCGCAAGTTATTATCAAATAATTGACAAAGTTGTTACAGAAATAATAAGCCAAAGGCAGAACCTTTGTTACAAAACAACTTGCAATATCGAAAAATGTGGTTTAAAATGCAAATACATGGTGATTTGTGGTGATTTGTGGGCCTAATTGGGACAGATGGTGGCGGGAATGGACGAACAGGCGGACAGGGGCGTCAGCCCGAAGGAACAGGCGAAAGGAGCTCCTGCGTTTGACGGGGAGCCGCTTTCCCTTGGGTTTACCGGGCAGTACTCCCACGGCCTGGACGCCAAAGGCCGGATCATCGTCCCGGTGGCGTTCCGCGCGGCCCTGGGCAGCCGATTCGCCGTCTGCCCGTCCCCTGATTTCAAGGATATCGCCGTTTATCCGCTCAAAGCCTGGATCGACCGGCGGGATGAGTACCTGGAGCTTTGCAAGAAGAACGCCATGATGCGGCGTGTCCTTGATCAGTTCACCAAATACAGCTATGTGGACAGCGAGATGGACATCCAGGGGCGTCTGCTCCTTCCCGCGGCTCTGAGAACGAAGCTTCTGGGGGACACCAAGGAAGTCGATATCAACGGTTCCTATGATCATATCATCGTGCAGGACAGCAGGCGCGGCGATGAAGCCGACCTGAGCTTTATGAGGGATTTCCCCGACGTATATGCTTTTGTGAGCAGTGTGCAGAAAGAATAGACGCTTTTAAAACAAACTGAGGACGGGAGTGATAGCATGTCTATGACATCAGCGGGTTGTAAGTACGCCAGCGCCGGCGCCGTATTCGCGGACGACGTGCGCTTCCATGTCAAGGATCGCGCGTACCTGCCGGACAGCGACGCGGGAACGGATCTGGCCGGGTGCTACAGGGCAGGCCATAAGGCCAGGCCCAAAGCAAGGCGCTATGATGTGCCGATGCGGCTGGTAGTCATCCTGACGGCCGTGGTCATTTTCGCCTGCGCGATCTCCGTCCTTACCCGGGTCTATCAGATGCGTTCCCTCGAAGATCAGATCGCGTCCATGCGCAGCCAGATGGCGCAGACAGAGGCAGCCAACGTGCAGCTCCAGAAAGAAGTGGAAAAGATCAGGGATCTGTCCCGGATCGGTTACATCGCAGTCCATGAGCTGGGCATGGTCGCCTGTGATGACAGCAACATGATCAGGATGTACGTCCCGGCGGTGGAGTATTTCTCCGGAACCGTCGAAGCCCCGGAGATCGTCGCGGAACAGGAGACCCCCGCCTTCAATGCGGGGATGGCCTCCGCCAGCCGGTGACGGAGCGGGTGGAAAAAACATAAACAATCAGCGAGGTGGATCGTGCTATTATCTGAACTGGCTTCCTGCATACGGGATGAGGTCATATCGCTCCGGGGGGACGCGGAGATCCTGGATCTGTTCATGGATTCACGCAAAACAGTGCCCCAGGGGCTGTTTTTCTGCATATCCGGCGCCCGGTTCGACGCTCATGAGTTCGCAGACCAGGCTATCGCCAACGGCGCGTGCGCTCTGGTCGTTGAGCGCATCCTGGACAAACCGGTCCCGCAGCTCCAGGTGCGTTCCTGCCGCGCGGCCATGAGCGGGATCTCTTCCGCTTTCTTCGGCCGTCCGGCGGACAGCCTGCGTCTTTTCGGCATCACCGGCACGAAGGGAAAGACCACCACGAGCTATCTGATCAAGTCCATCCTGGAAGCCGAAGGGCTCTCCTGCGGGCTCATCGGCACCACCGGGAACATGATCGGGGACCGCTATCTCAAGTCTGAATTCACCACGCCCGAGCCCATCGACCTGCACCGAACCTTCCGCCAGATGGTGGATGAGGGCGTCCAGGCAGTCAGCATGGAGATATCCGCCCACGCGATCGAGATGGGCCGGCTGGAAGGTCTGCACTTCGAGGTCGGCGGCTTTACCAATCTGTCCCAGGATCATCTGGACCTTTTCGGCACGATGGACCGTTACTTCGAGTGCAAAAAGAGCTTCTTTACGCCGAAATGGCTGAAATACGCGGCGGTCAACGTGGACGACGATCATTCCGCGAGGATCATCCGGGATATCCGGATCCCGTGCCTCACCTACGGGATCTGCGTCAATGCCGACTTGTACGCGCGGGATATCGAGATCAGTGAGGACGGCGTGTCCTTCACCATCGTTTTCCCCGACAGGATCTCCGAGAGGCTGGATCTCCGCCTCACCGGGATGTTCAATGTGTATAACGCGCTGTCCGCGGCGGCCATGTGCATCCAGGCCGGCATCAGCAAGTCCGCCATCATCCGCGGTCTTGAAGCGGTCAGGGCGGTGCCGGGCAGGGCGGAAGTCATCGAGACGGACACGCCCTATAAAGTGATCCTGGATTATTCCCATTCTCCGGACGCCCTGGAGAATATCCTCAAAACGGTCAGGGAATTCGCCCGCGGCCGCGTGATCGCGGTCTTCGGCTGCGGCGGTGACAGGGACAAGCTCAAACGGCCCATTATGGGGGAGATCAGCGGACGGCTGGCGGACTACTCGATCCTGACGAGCGACAATCCCCGTTCCGAGGATCCTTTCGCCATCCTCAGCGCCATCGAGGAGGGCATCAAGCCTACGGGCGGTGAATACTGTGTGATCGAGAACCGGCGGGAAGCCATACGGCACGCCCTGAAGACGGCCAGGCAGGGAGACGTGATCGTTCTGGCGGGCAAGGGCCACGAGACCTATCAGGAGATCCGCGGCGTCAAGCGCCCCTTCAACGAAAAAACAGTAGTGCGCGAGCTCCTTCTGGAAGAATCCCGCGGGAAATGATCGTGAATGCCCCGGAAAGACCCCTTTTCAGGGGTTTTTCCTTTATCCGGCCCTTTTTTATCCCTTCAAAGAATGGTATAATCAAGCGGTGGATGACTGATCCACCGGGGAGGCTTTTTTATGATCGTATCATTGATATGTCTTGTTTCCGCGCTGGTCCTGATGCTGCTTTTCATGCCGTCGCTGCTTAAAAAGCTGCGGGCGCTCAAGTTCGGCCAGACGATCTATGACCTGGGGCCGAAAGCTCATCTGAACAAGCAGGGAACACCCAATATGGGCGGATTGCTGATCGGCGGGATCACTCTTTTGGCGGCTGCGGTCACGCTTTTGATCTACTGGGGAAAGCAGGGCGGCAGTTTCATCGGGATGCCCCTGATGTTCATCGTTCTTTTATCCGCCGGCGCCATGGCGATCGGCTTTGCCGACGACTATATCAAGGACGTCAAAAAAGACCACGAAGGCCTGAAACCGCGCCAGAAGATCATCGGTCAGGTGATCCTCGGCGTGGTGGTGTCCGTCATGCGGTACGCCGTCAAGGGAGGCGGCGTCAGGATCCCGTTCACTTCCGCGATATGGGATATGGGGCTGTTCTACATCCCGGTGATGACGGTGCTGGTCATGTTCATCACCAATTCCTCCAACCTTCAGGACGGTGTGGACGGCCTTTTATCCACGGTCACGGTCATGAGCATGCTCGGTTTCGCGGCGATCTACCTTTTCAAGGATACGGCGGATGCCTGCCTGGCTCCCGTCGCGGCTGCGCTGTGCGGGGCCTGCCTGGGTTTCCTGCACTTTAACCGTCATCCTGCCAGGATCTTCATGGGAGATACGGGCAGCATGTTCATCGGCGGCGTGATGACGGCGCTGGCCATGTGGTCCGGTCATGAGATCTTCCTGATCTTCCTTTCCTTCACCTGCATCATCTCGTCCCTGTCGGTCATGCTTCAGGTCACCTATTTCAAACTGACTCACGGCAAGAGGATCTTTAAAATGTCCCCGCTGCACCATCACTTTGAACTGTGCGGTTTCTCCGAGAACAAGATCGATCTGATGTACGGCGCGGTCTCTCTTCTCATGGCCCTGATCGCTTTCCTCGCGGCTTAAGTGAAAGGAGCGGATGGTGATGGATAAAAAGATGCTGATCATCGGTCTGGCGCGCAGCGGTGTCGCGGCGGCAAGACTGGCTCTGAGCGAAGGCTGGCAGGTAACACTGAGCGACATGAAGCCCGCTGAGTCTTTCAGCTCGTCCGGTGATTACGAGAAGCTCAAGGAGATGCCGGTGCAGGTCGTGTTCGGTTCGAACGGGACGGATCTTCTGGACGGGATGGACCTGCTCCTGATCAGCCCCGGTGTGCCGATCAAGGCTCCGGTCGTGACCGCGGCGGTCCAAAAGGGCATCCCTGTCACGGGAGAGCTGGAATTCGCCGCGATCCATTCACCCTATCCTTATGTCGCCGTGACCGGTACCAACGGCAAGACCACCACCGTGACCCTCATGCAGGAGATCATCAACGCCGCGGGGCATGAGGGCTGCGCGGCCGGCAATATCGGATACCCGCTGTCCGAGGCGGTCATGAGGCCGTTCAAAAACGGGATGCTGACGGTCGAGGTCTCCAGTTTCCAGCTGGAGACCACCAAAGCTTTCCATCCCCGCGCCGCGGCTGTGCTCAATATCACCGAGGATCACCTGAACAGGCACGGCACCATGGCGGCTTATACGGCTCTGAAGGCCCACGTGTTCGACGGGATGGACTTTGACGATACGGCCGTGCTCAACTATGAGGATGAGGCCTGCCGCAGGATGGGTGAAAGGCTCGGCATGAGGGTCATCTGGTTCTCATCCTTAAGATCCCTTTCGGAAGGCGTATGTCTCGATGAGCAGGGCTGCATCGTGTACCGGCACGGGGGAGAGGAGATGCCCATCATCCACAGGAACGAGCTCAAGATCCCCGGCACGCACAATGTGGAAAACGCCATGGCGGCTTCCGCGATGGCCATGGGGCTGGGCCTGGATATCGAGGCTGTCCGCTCCGTTCTGCGCAGTTTCCGGGGCGTCGAGCACCGTATCGAGAAGGTGATCACCCGGGAAGGGATCACCTATTACAACGACAGCAAGGGCACCAACGTGGATTCCACCCTGAAAGCCATCGAGGCCATGCACGCGCCCACGGTCATCATCCTGGGCGGTTATGACAAGCATGTATCCTTTGACGCTCTCGCCCGCGGGATCAAGGCCTCGCAGGCGATCAGGCACTGCGTGGTCATGGGGCAGACGGCGGGGCAGATCAGCGCCGCCCTTGATGAGGCCGGCGGGATCTCGTATGTCAAAGCGCCCGGTTTCACCGAAGCGGTCGATCAGGCGAGGGCTCTGGCGGGCGACGGATGGAACGTGCTGCTCTCTCCGGCATGCGCGTCCTTTGATATGTTCAATGATTATGAGGAACGGGGCAGGGTGTTCAAAAAGTACGTTCTGAACATGTGATCCTGTTCCGGATCAGATAGGCGGTGATGGTGATGGAAGCTGAGCGCCCGGTCAGGAGCGCATCGCTGAGATTCCGGGTGATCCTGTCCCTGGCCTTTCTGGCAGCGGTCGCGGTGATCGTTTGCATGAGCGTGTTCAGGATCCGCTATGTTTCCGTGAAGGGCAATTATCATATCTCCGCGGAGGAGGTCATGGCTCTCGCGGGGCTGGATAAAGGCGGGCTGTACTTCACGGTGAACGAAGCGTCGGTACGGCGCGGGATCGAATCGAACCCGTATCTGGAACTGAAGAGTTTCCAGAAATCCATGCCGGACAGCGTGACCGTTACCGTCCGGGAGAGGACGGCGGCGGCCTGTGTCGCCTTCCAGAACCGCCGGTATATCCTGGATACCACGGGCTTCGTCATTGAGGAAGCCGGCGACGATACAAAAGTTCCGATCGAACTCAAAGGCGTCACGGTCCGGGATGCCCGCCCGGGGGAGACGGTGACCCTGTCCAGCCAGCAGCATCTCAACAGCTACAGGACGGTCGCCGAGGAACTGGGAGTACAGGGGATGCTGGGCCGTTTCAGGGAGCTTAACCTGACTGATGTCAAGAACATCTATCTGGTCACTGTCGACGGCGAGAACGGCATGGTGGCCACCCTGGGCACTGACAGCGATATCCGGGCGAAACTGCTCACCCTCGGCGGTGTCCTGCAGTATATGGATATGTATTCCCTTAATCCCGGTTCTCTGGATGTGAGCGTCCCCGGATACTGTACATACACTCCAAACTGATCTTGAATATCTTCCGCCGCGGGATACGGCGGGAATGGCAAAAGGCCGCATCTCGCGGCCTTTTTGTTATGACGTGCTACAGTTCCGGAAGAAGCTGATCACGCGCGCTTTTTTCCCGGCTGGGCAGTTTCCGAAAGCTTTCCTTCGGAGATAGAAGCCCGTCGGTAAAGGGCTTGATACAAACAGAAAGAGGATCGCGGGATATGGATCCCATTCCATGAGAGATAGACAGCTAAAGGATCGGCGTGGACAGCACAGAAAAAGGGCGGCCTGTTTCCGCACACCGGGTCCGATCCCGATCGGCCGTGACTGATATGACGGGCAGGATCCGGGACTCCGCCGATCCCATGGCTCAAATATCCTTGATCATCACTTCTTTCGGGATGCAGCGGTCAGATCCGGTCGACAGGCAAAAGAAAAGACCGGAGAAAGCTTTGACTTTCTCCGGTCCTGTTCACTTACTCGCTTAAGATCATTCGGCGGTACGGGTCACGGCGCCGGCGCCGACGGTGTGGCCGCCTTCACGGATGGCGAAACGAAGACCCGCTTCGATGGCGATGGGGGTG
>CACZOZ010000172.1:0-2410 GCA_902782865.1 uncultured Eubacteriales bacterium | reverse complement strand
TCTTGATGGAGTTCTTGTTGGCGCCGACGGTGCCGTCAGAGCCCAGGCCGTAGAACTTGCAGGAGATCGTGCCCTTGGGGGCCGCGTTGAACTGCTTGCCGGCGGGCAGGCTGGTGCCGGTCACGTCGGCGATGATGCCCACGGTGAAGTGGTTCTTGGGGTTGGCCTTGTTCAGGTTGTCGTACACGGCCTTGACGCAGGTGGGGTTGAATTCCTTGCTGCCCAGACCGTAACGGCCGCCGACCACCTTGATGTCACTGCGGCCCGCTTCGTACAGCACGCTGCACACGTCTTCGTACAGGGGCTCGCCCAGGGAGCCGGGCTCCTTGGTGCGGTCCAGCACGGCGATCTTCTTGCAGGTGGCGGGGATGGCCGCCAGGAAGTGCTTGGCGCTGAAGGGCCTGTAGAGGTGCACCTTGATGACGCCGACTTTCTTGTGCTTCTTGAGCAGAGCGTCGATGGTCTCATGGATGGCTTCGCAGCCGCTGCCCATGGCCACGATGACTTCCTCGGCATCCGGAGCGCCGTAGTAGTCGAACAGCTTGTAGGCGCGGCCGGAGATCTTGGCCACCTTCTTCATGTACTTCTCGACGATGGCCGGGATGGCGGCGTAGTACTTGTTGGCCGCTTCACGGTTCTGGAAGTAGATGTCCGGGTTCTGCGCGGTGCCGCCCTGATGGGGATGCTCGGGATTGAGGGCGTTGGCGCGGAATTCCTTGATCTTGTCCCAGTTGACCAGCTTGGCGATCTCGTCGTAGGTGTAGGCGTCGATCTTCTGGATCTCGTGGCTGGTGCGGAAACCGTCAAAGAAATGGAGGAAGGGCACGGAGCCTTCGATGGCGGCCAGATGGCTCACCAGGGCCATGTCCATCGCTTCCTGCACGGAGCCGGAGGCCAGCATGGCGAAACCGGTCTGACGGCAGGCCATCACGTCGCTGTGGTCACCGAAAATGCTCAGGGCGTGGGCGGCCAGGGCGCGGGCGGATACGTGGAACACGCAGGGGAGCAGCTCACCGGAGATCTTGTACATGTTGGGGATCATGAGCAGCAGGCCCTGGGACGCGGTGAAGGTGGTGGTCAGGGCACCGGCGGCCAGGGAGCCGTGCACGGAACCGGCGGCGCCGGCTTCGGACTGCATCTCCGCGATATGGACTTTCTGCCCGAACAGGTTCTTCCTGCCCTGGGCGGCCCACTCGTCCACGTGCTCGGCCATGGGGGATGACGGCGTGATGGGGTAGATGGCCGCTACATCGCTGAACGCGTATGCAACGTGGCCTACCGCTTCGTTACCGTCAACGGTCATTTTGATTGGCATGTCAATCTCCTCCTCATGATTCTTTAGTGAAAGCGCAGAAAGGCAAAGGCCTCTCCGGCTCGTTTATTCCATTATATGCTCTGCGGGGTGTTAAGTCAATAAACCGACCGGAAAATAAATGCTCACTCCGTCACGCAGCCCGGCCGGGGCACGGCGCCGGTCTCGTCCAGGAATGTGAAGGAACAGCTTTGCGGATCGTAAGCCCAGGCCGTCACGGTGTCCGTCGTCAGGTCAGGGCACAGGAGGTATTCCTTTTCCCCGTGAGAAAAGGGCAGGATGTCCCGGGGATGGCTCAGGCCCGTGAGGGCGCCGCGCCGTCCGGGATGGGCGGGATCCGAAAGGGAGAGGACGTCCGCGCTGCCCGCTTTGGGCCCCCGGTTGGTGGTGAACAGGGCTTTCCCGTCCCGGGACAGTTTGATCGCGCCGCCCGCGTGCTGCCCCTTTTCAAGGCCCGGGATCACCTCCAGGTCATCGACCGGCTCGAAGCGGCCGGCGCCGAGGTACCGGTACGTGAGCAGGTGATACTTCAGCTCGCACACCAGGTACGCGTATCTCCCGTCCGGGGAGAACACCATGTGCCTCGGCCCGTATCCCGCCGGGACCCTGACGCCCGGGAGCTCCGTAAGGGCGCCGCCCTCATCCATGGCATACACCCGTATCTCGTCCGTGCCCAGGTCCACGCAGACAAGGTATCCGCTGTCGGGCGTCTCGCAGACCATGTGGCCGTGGGAGCCCGCCTGCCGGACGGGATCGGGGCCGCGGCCGGCATGCTCAAGAAGGCTGATGACGCTCCCGAAGCGCCCGGCGTCCGCTTGGACGGTGAACACGTCCCCGGTCTCATAGCTGGCGGCGGCCAGCACTTTCCCCCCGTGCGCAAGGCGCATATGGGGGCAGCCGCCGGGGATGCCCGAAAGCTGATCCAGAGGGGCAAGGCCCTCCCCGGTCACCCGGAAGCTCTCCAGCTTTCCCGCCCGGGGGCCGGGGATCTCCGAGAGCACGTACAGGATATCCCCGTCCCGCTCAAAATAGGAGGTGTATGCGCCCTCCGCCGCCTTTTCCGCCGAGGTGAAGCGGCCGGTATCCGGGTCGAACCGT
>CACZOZ010000171.1:0-2961 GCA_902782865.1 uncultured Eubacteriales bacterium | reverse complement strand
GTGGAGATGTTCAAGACCCTGGACGCGGAGTTCGCCCTGATCCTGTGGGACGACGAGAAGGGAAAGCTCATCGCCGCGAGGGATCCCATCGGCATCCGGCCGCTGTACTACGGCAGGCTGCCGGACTGGGAATGGGCCTTCGCCAGTGAGCCTAAAAACCTGATGGGGCTGTGTGAAAGCATCCTGCCCTTTCCGCCCGGGCATTACTTTATGGACGGGCAGTTCATCCGGTACGCCGACCCGGCCTATGTGGGCTATTTCACCATGAAGCCCGAAGAAGAGGTCACAAAAAAGCTCAACCGCCTGCTCAGGGACGGCGTGCGCAAACGCCTGGACGCCGACGCGCCCGTGGGCTTCCTGCTTTCCGGCGGCCTGGATTCCTCCCTGGTGTGCGCCATCGCCCAGAGCATGCTGGACAGGCCCATCCGCACCTTCGCCATCGGCATGGATGTGGACGCCATCGACCTGAAGTACGCCCGGATCGCCGCGGACTATATCGGCGCCGAGCACACGGAGGTCATCATATCGGAAAAGGACGTGATCGACGCCCTGCCCGATGTGGTGGAGCTGCTGGCCACCTGGGATATCACCACCATCCGCGCCAGTATCGGCATGTACCTGGTGTGCAAGTGGATCCATGAGAACACGGATATCCGGGTGCTGCTCACGGGCGAGATATCCGACGAGCTCTTCGGGTACAAGTACACGGATTTCGCCCCCGGCGCCGCCGAATTCCAGGAGGAAGCGGAAAAACGCGTCCGGGAACTGCATGTCTACGACGTGCTGCGCGCCGACCGGTGCATATCGGTCAACTCCCTGGAGGCCCGGGTGCCCTTCGGGGACCTGAAATTCGTACGCTACGCCATGAGCATCGACCCGGAGCTGAAAATGAACACGCATCACATGGGCAAATACCTGATCCGCAAGGCCTTCGCGGACGATCACATCCTGCCGGACGAGATCCTCTGGCGGCAGAAGGCAGCCTTTTCCGACGCTGTGGGCCACTCCATGGTGGACGACCTGAAAGCCCTGGCGGAAAAAAACTATACCGACAAGGAATTCGCGCTGAAAGCGGCGAAATATGATCACAGGCCTCCCTTCACCAAGGAGAGCCTGATGTACCGGGAGCTGTTTGAAAAGTACTATCCGGGACAGGCCCGGATGATCCCGGACTACTGGATGCCCAACAAGACATGGCCCGGCTGCGACGTGGACGACCCTTCCGCCAGAGTGCTGAGCAACTACGGGGCCAGCGGCATATGAACACACGGAGGAAATGCGAATGGACAAGATCGTCATCCTGGATTTCGGAGGCCAGTATACCCAGCTGATCGCCCGGCGGGTACGGGAGGAGCATGTGTATTCCGAAGTGGTGCCCTGGAGCACCCCGGCAGCGGAGATCGCGTCCTGCCACCCGGCCGGCATCATCCTGTCCGGCGGGCCCTCCAGCGTGTGCGACGAGGACGCGCCCCGCTGCGATCCCGCGCTCTATGATCTGGGGGTGCCGGTGCTGGGCATCTGCTACGGCATGCAGCTGACGGCCCACATGCTGGGCGGCCAGGTGGAGCGCGCGAGGGAGCGGGAGTACGGCCGGGTCACCGTGCGTTTCCGGGAGCGGAAGGGCCTCACGGAAGGCCTGTCCCCCTCCTCCGGCTGCTGGATGAGCCACACCTGGCAGGTGAGCGCCTGCCCGCCCGGCTTCCGCATCATCGCGGAGACGGACAACTGCCCCGCGGCCGCCATGGTCTCGGATGAAAAGAGGATCTACGGCGTGCAGTTCCACCCGGAGGTGACCCACACCGAGGAAGGGAAGCGCCTCATCCACAACTTCCTCTACGGCATCTGTCACTGCGCCGGGGACTGGGATATGGCCTCCTACGCCGACACCGCCGTCAAACAGATCCGGGAAGCCGTGGGCGCTGACGGCACGGTGCTTCTGGCCCTGTCCGGCGGAGTGGACTCCTCCGTGGCGGCGGCGCTGATCTACCGGGCCATCGGCAAACGCCTCACCTGCGTGTTCGTGGATCACGGCCTGATGCGCAAGGGAGAGAGTGAACAGGTCTGCCATGTGTTCAGCCACCTGTTCCCGGTGCGCTTTGTGAGGGCCGACGCGGCGAATAAATTCTTCGCGGACCTGAAAGGTGTGACGGAACCGGAGGAGAAACGCCATATCATCGGACGGGATTTCATCGAGGTGTTCCGCGCGGAAGCCGCCAAACTGGGCAAAATGGACTGTTTCGCCCAGGGCACCATCTATCCCGACGTGATCGAGAGCGGCCAGGGGACCAACGCCGCCGTGATCAAGAGCCATCACAACGTGGGCGGCCTGCCCAAAGAGCTGGGATTCACGGAGCTGATCGAGCCGCTGCGCATGCTGTTCAAGGACGAGGTGCGCGCCCTGGGCGAGGCCCTGGGCCTGCCTGAGGATCTGGTCCGGCGCCAGCCCTTCCCGGGGCCGGGGCTGGCCATTAGGGTGATCGGGGAAGTGACGCCGGAAAAGGTCACCATCGTGCGGGAAAGCGACGCGATCTTCCGGGAGGAGATCGGAAAGGCCGGTCTCAAGGAACAGGTCAGCCAGTATTTCACCGTTCTCACCGGGGTGCACAGCGTGGGCGTGATGGGCGACGAGCGCACCTATGACTACACGATCGCCCTGCGCGCCGTGACCACAGATGACTTCATGACCGCCGACTGGGCGCGTCTCCCCTATGACCTCGTGGCAAGGGTGTCCGCGCGCATCGTGAATGAAGTGCCCCACGCCAGCCGGGTCGTCATGGACATGACCACCAAACCCCCGGCCTCGATCGAGTGGGAGTGAGCCAAAGGCGGCACTCAGGCCGCCTTTGGCAGTTATGATCCATCTTGCTCATTTTATTCGCGTCGGTCAGCTTCAAAGGGGAGCTTTCCTGCGCGAACTGATATCGCTTGGAAATTCCTCCTTTTCAGCACGCTTCCGCCTGC
>CACZOZ010000170.1:0-6286 GCA_902782865.1 uncultured Eubacteriales bacterium | reverse complement strand
CAGGGTCTTCTCGGCCTCGACCCTCTTCTGCCTGCCTTCCTTCTGGATGCGCATGACCTCGTCGATGGTATCGATCAGGCTCTGGTTCGTGGCCACCAGGGTCTCGATATCCACGATGCCGCGCTCGCTCTCCTTGGCGGTCTCGATGGTGCCCATCTTCAGGGCTTCGGCGTTCTTCTGTAGCAGCTCGTTGGTCATGTCGGTCACCGCGCGCTGGGCCTTCATGGCCTGCTTGGAGTGCTCCAGGCCCAGGGCCAGCACCATCTGGTTCTTCCACAGGGGCAGGGTGTTCACCAGGGTGGACTGGATGCGTTCCACCAGCAGGGCGTTGTTGTTCTGCAGCAGCCGGATCTGGGGCGCCATCTGCAGGGAGATCTGACGGGTGAGCTTCAGGTCATGGAGCTTCTTCTCGAACCTGTCGCACTGGGCGGCCAAGTCATTGGCCTTCTGGGCGTCCATGGCGTCGCCGCTCTTTTCGGCCGCTTCCTGCAGATCCTTCAGGGTGGTCTCGCGCACTTCCTTCAGGCGCTTCTCGCCGGCGATGATGTACATGGTCAGCTCCCGGAAATACTCCAGGTTCATGTCATAGAGATGATTGAACATCGCCACGTCCTTGAGCAGCTGCACCTGATGGTTCTCCAGGCTGCCCGCGATGGTCTCCACGTTGGCGGAGACATCCTCATACTTGGCCTGCAGGTTGGCGATATGGTTCTTGGCGTTGTAGAACAGCCCCTTGAGGCCGGAGGGCTTCTCGCTGGCCTGCTCGAATCCCTTCAGTTCGCTGATCAGCTTGGTCAGCATGTCGCCCACATCGCCGGTATTGTCCGTCTTCACGTTGGCCAGGACCGAGTCGGAGAAGGAGGAGATCTTCTTCTGGGCTTCGGCGCCGTACATCATCACGTGGTCGGGATTGGAAACGTCGATCTGGCTGGCGAATTCCTCGATCTGCTTCATTTCCTCTTCGGTCAGGCCCGCGTCCAGCTGGGCCACCGCTTCGGCGGCGTCGGGGGCCTTGGGCGCCTTGTCCGGGTCATTCAGCTCGTTCAGGGACTCGATGGCCTTTTCGAGGATGGCCTTGTCGGCCGCCTGGGGCGTCAGGGTCAGGACGGGAGCGGTGTGCTTGGGTTCTTCGGCCTGGGCTGCGGCTTCGTTGACGTTGATCTCGTTGTTCTCGCTCATGTTGTTTCCTCCTCAAATGATGAATGGGTCTTTATATGCGATTTAATTGGAACCGGTAGCGGTGGTCTTCTGCTCGGCCTGCGCCGCCTGGGCCGCGGCCTTGAAGCCGCTGTCGATCAGGCCTTCGCTCTTGAGCAGGGTGTCGAGCACTTCGATGTCGGTGGAGATGTCCAGGATATCAGCCTCGTACAGGGTCTCCAGCTGCTTCTGGAACGCGGAATTCACCATGTCCATGCCCTGCTGGATCTGTTCGCGGAGCTTTTCGGCGTCGGCGCTGCGCACGTTCCTCTGATCCATCTGACGGTAGCCGGTCAGCATCTTGAGGGTGGTGGGCAGGTAATAATCCACGCTCCTGCGGATCTTGGCGGCCTTCTCGGGCTCGTCCGCCACGGCCAGGAAGATCTTGTGGAGGGTGTTGTCCAGCTGATTGATCTTGTCGGTCAGGTCCACATCGGTGATGAGGGCGTTCTCCTTGCGGATCTCGCGCATCAGGTCCTGCCCGGCGATGATCATCTGATCGGCTTTTTCATTGCCCGTCTGGGGCACGATCTCCTGGTGCTGGTCGGGAGCGGGCTTGGACACATCCAGCCCCGTGGACATCACGGACACGATCCATCCGATCAGGGCGCTCACGCCCACGCCGATGATGATCCTTCTCAGGCTCCCGATACCGAAGATAAGGAAGAATATGATCAGCGCCGCGGCGCCGCCGATGATGCCGGCTCTGGTCTTCTTGTCAAGGGATGTTTTCCTGTGTTTTGAAGCCATCGTGACCGCCTTTCCGTTCCCCGAAGGAACTCGATTTGCACAGGGCTGATTATATCACGTTTCGATAGGACATTCAATAAGGAAGCTTATTCCACCCGGACGCTCAGGTGACTGCCTCCGGCCTCGGTGATCACCGTGCGGATGTAGTCGGCAAAGGTGCCCCGCTGAGCTTCCCACAGCCTGAAAGCCTTCTCCTGCAGCCACTCATCGCTCCCGGTGAGATCACCGCTGAAATATCCCAGGTTGAAGCGGGCGGAGAACTCGGCCATCAGCTTCATGTCCTCCGGGCTGATATCCGATCCCATGAGAGAGCGGAGGCTTTTGGCCGCGGCGATATCCGTGAACCATTTCCGGCTCATTTCGGAAAAACCTTCCGGCAGATGTTCCGCGCACAGGGGAGAGACCTCATAGGTCAGCTCTCCGTCGTCCTCGAGGCGGATCATCGCGTAGTAATGGGGGAAGAGGCAGAAGGCCCCGGTGGCGGCGTCCACGATGCCGTCTTTCTCCGCGATGTGCTGGACATGCAGATGCCCGGAAAGATGGAGCCTTGAGCCGAATTCGGCTTTGAGGGCCCGCATCGGGTCGTCACCGGCCATCAGATAGTATTTCTTCTCGTATTCGGAATGGGCGATCAGGCTGTGGTGGGAGGCCGTCACCACTTTCGCTCCGGCTTCAGCCGCTTCCGAGAGCACTGTTCTCAGCCAGGCCTCGTGAGCGTCGGTGAAGATCCCGTTGGTATAGGCGATCCCTTCGTAACAGGCTACGTCCGTCATGGCCAGCCACATTTGACCGCTCAGTCTGACATGATAGGACAGATTCGCGCCCGGGCCGCCTTCCGCGGGCAGCATCAGGTCCCTGTAGATGTCGGTAAACTCTTTTATGCCCACGTCCTCGGTGGTATAGACATGATCGGAGGCAAAGGCCACGGGGCGGATGGTATTGATGTCGTGATTGCCGGGGATCACGTAGACCGGAGTGCCTTCCAGCCCGATCTCTCTGAGCCGCGCGGCGAGCTCCTCATGGCTCTTTTTCTCCCCGTTGTAGCTCAGGTCGCCCGTGATGATCAGCGCGTCCGGCCGCCGGTGCCTCACTTCCTGGGCCAGGGCGTCCATCAGCTCCGGGCCGTACTGGGTCAGCCTCCCGTCCATGCCGGAAAGGATGCCGGTGAAATAGGGACTGTCCCTGTCAAAAAGCTCCGCTGACAGGTAGTGGGGATCGGTGATCAGCATCACGCTCGTCTCCGTGAACGCGGGGCTTGTCAGCAGCATCAGAGCGATGGTCGCGAACAGGATCTTTTTGATCATAACGGCCTCGATCGGATCAGATTTCACATCAATTTTACGAAATTTTTGTTACAATTACTTTTCGAAATTCTCAAAGATATTGACAAATCAGCAAAAAGATTTAATATATTAAGATACGTTGGTAACTTAAGGAAGCCGGCGATCATATGTGAGGTGCCTACATGAAAAAGATCATCCTGATGATGACAGCGATATGCCTGATCCTTGCCGTGTATCTTCCCTTCGGCCTGGGAGAGAGCGTGCCCATCGATGACACGCTCCGCTACGGCGACACCGGAGAGGCCGTGTCCCAGCTGCAGACGCGCCTGAGGGCCCTGTACTATTACACCGGCCCTGTGAGCGGTGAGTACGGCAGCATGACCCAGACCGCCGTGGCGGCGGTCCAGACGGCCTACGGCATGGAGCCCACGGGCGTCGCCGACGCCGAGACACTGGACCTGATCTACGGTGAGTGCTACCGCCCGCTCAAGTATAACGACCAGGGCGAGGATGTGAAGTCGCTCCAGCAGAAGCTGGCCGAGCTGGGATACTACACGGGCCCCGTTTCCGGGAAATACCTGGACAAGACCCGGGCTGCCGTGAAACAGATGCAGGGCGAATTCGGCATGGAAGACAGCGGCGTCGCCGACGTGTTCACTCTGGAAGCGATCTACGCGGCCGACTCCCGGCCCGCGGCCACGCCCATCCCCGTGCCCGCTTCCGATATCACGGTCAAGTACAACGGTGAGCTCAAATACGGCACCACCGGTGAACGCGTCCGCCTGGTGCAGCAGCGCCTGAAGGACCTGGGCTTTTTCACCTACTACAAAACCACCACCGGCTATTACAAAAACACCCAGCAGGCCGTAAAGGATTTCCAGCGCTACAACGGCCTGATCGTCACCGGCACCGTGAATGAGAAGACCTGGAACTGCCTGTTCCATGATGAGACCGTCGTGCCGGCCGACGGCGTTCCAAAGCCCTCGGCCACGCCCGAGCCCGTGCCCTACGCGGTGGAGGTGGATGTCAACAACCAGGTGGTCAAGGTCTGGAAGTACAACGACGCGACGGGCGAATACGACATTTTCGACCGGGCCTTCCTGTGCTCTACCGGCACCAAGTCCAACCCGTCGGAGCTGGGGCAGTTCGTGCTCACCGGCAGGCGGGCCCGGTGGTGCGAGTTCCCCAAGTGGGGCGGCGGCAAGGCCCAGTACTGGACGAGGATCAACTCCGACATCGCTTTCCATTCGGTGCTCTACGGCGCCAATGACGAGATGAGCCTGAAAGTGTCCTCGCTCAATAATCTGGGCAAGCGGGGATCACACGGGTGCATCCGCCTGACGGTCGCTGACGCTAAATGGGTCTACGACAACTGCCGCGCCGGCACCGTGGTCACGATCCACGAGGACGGCACGGCGGATCCCGAGCTTCGCGCCGCGGTCCAGCCCGGTGCCCTGGACAAGAGCGTCATGCTGCCCAGGACCACGCCCGCGCCCACTCCGGCGCCCGCGTTTGACGGCACCAAAGTACCGGAAGGGGATATCACGCCTCTCAAGAAAGGCTCTTCGGGCGAGAATGTGTTCTGGCTCCAGTCCAAGCTCAAGGAGTGGGGCTATTATCCCGGTACCGTCACCGGCACGTATCTGGACGGCACCGCCAAGGCGGTCATGGCCTTCCAGAAAGAGAACGGCATCCGGGCCGACGGCACCGCCTCCAAGTACACCCTGGAAAAGATCTACGAGCGGGTGATCGAGGAAAACGCCACGCCGGCGCCTACGGAGACCCCCACCCTCAGCCCGACCATGACCCCGGCTCCCACCCTCAGCCCCACCATGACCCCGGATACGGCCACCGCCGCTCCTTTATCGCCGGTCCCGTCCCCGACGGCGACGCCGGCGCCCTAAAGCGGGATGAGATCGTTCTTAAAAAAACATGAAACGGGCCCTCTGGCCCTGATCCTGATGTGCGCGCTCATGTGGGGCATCCTCCACGCGGTCACGGGGATCAGTGCCGCAGGGCCTTCGGCTTATAATTCCTATACCCTGCAGGCCCTGTCCTGGCTGAAGGGGCGTCTGGACGTGGACAACCGGGAGTATCTGGAACTGGCCGTCTATCAGGGGAGATACTACGTGTCCTTCCCGCCTCTGCCCAGCGTGATCCTGCTGCCCTTCGCCCTGCTGTTCGGGGCCGCTACGCCCGATGATCTTCTGGTCAAGATATACATCCTCGCCGCCGTCATCCTGATCGAGCGGTCCCTGCGCCATATCGGTCTCGGCCGCGCGGCGGCCGCCGCCTGGGCCTTTCTTTTCGCTTTCGGTTCATCCCTGCTCCCCATCACCCTGGAGGGAGCGGTCTGGTACCACGCGCAGGATCTGGCGTTTTTCCTGACCGTGCTCTCGATCTATCTCATCACGCAGGATCGTCCCACGCCCGCCATCCTGTTCTATGCCCTGTCGGTCGCCTGCAGGCCTTTCAATGCTCTGTACGGCATCGTGATCGGCGCGGTGTATCTCGGGGTGAGTTTAAAGGCGGGGGAGACCTTCGGCGCGGTGATGAGGAAGGCGGTCCCGGGCATCGTTCTTGGCGCCTGCGTGGCCGTCGCCATCGGTGTGTTCAACTATGTCCGGTTCGCCGATCCCTTTGAGTTCGGTCACTCCTACCTGCCGGAGTTCTCCACCCAGGGCGGCACCCAGTTCAGTTTCGCCCATATCGGCAATAATATCCGTTCCTTCATCCTCCGCATGCCCTTCCGTTTCGAGGACGGCACTTTGGTCATGGAAAGGTTCGGGTTCTCGGCCTTCATCGCCTGCCCGATGCTGACATTGCTTGTGATCTGGGCTTTCCGCGACATCATCAAAAAGACCTTCTCCGCGGAGAAGGCCGTTATCTTTGCGGTATTCGTTCTGCATTTTATCCTTTTGCTGATGCACCGCACTTTCGGGGGGTTCCAGTACGGGGCGCGCTACTGTGTGGACCTGATGCCCTACGCCTTTTTCTACAGGCTCTGCGACATGAGGAAGCCTTCCGGCCTGGAATTCATCCTGCCCTTCCTCGGT
>CACZOZ010000169.1:0-2066 GCA_902782865.1 uncultured Eubacteriales bacterium | reverse complement strand
GTCAGCCGGCAGGTGTCCGTCACCCGGGGACCGGTCTTGATCTCGATGATCAGCGGCACCCTGCCCCGGACGATGTCAAAAAGCTCATCCGGGGTGGGGATGCCCTCAGGCGTGCCTTTCAGTTTCAGGGTCCGGAGCTCTTGGAGCGTCAGGCTCCCGGCCTCCCTCGCGTCTCCGGTCATGCGTTCCAGGCTGTCATCGTGGAACAGGAACAGCTTCCCGTCGGCGGATACGCGCACATCCGTCTCGATCCCGTATCCTTTCTCCGCGGCGGCGGCGAAAGCGGCGCGGCTGTTCTCAGGGCGCTCGGTGTTCCACAGCCCCCGGTGGGCGTACCGCCGGCAGGTGAAGGCTTCGAGAGCTTTTGTCCGGCGCCCGGGAGCGATCAGGAACAGATAGAGAGCGCAGAGCGCGCACAGGATGAGCATCACTGTCAGAACGGGATGCATCCGTCGGTCTCCTTTCACGGCCGCGGGGCCGGCAACCGGATACCGCCGCAGGGTATCCGACTGTATTTTGAACCAATGTATCACGGTTCCGCGTAAAAAACAAGCTTCAAGGCTGCCATCGGGGCGCGCCGGCCGCGCGATATGCGCTGTGAAATGATAAAAAGCATTGACAGGGTATTTTATTTCTGTTATATTATGAATTGGTAAACTATATGTTACGGTTTCTTAATCTTTGCAATAGTACGTGGGAGGACGAAGCATATGACCGCCGTAAAGCAGAAGGACGCGTACAAGACGCTCAGAAGGATAGTCATCATCCTGGCCGTGCTGGCCCTGATCGCTGCTGCGTTGACCGTGCTGCTCAAGCGTCAGATCGACGGCACTCTGGACAGGATGACCGCTGATACCAACGCCATGAACGAGGCAGCCGCCGAACAGCACCGGCAGGCTGTGGCGGAATACAACGAGCAGCACCGCCAGACGAAAGAATCCCTGGTGCGTCCCGTGCCCCGGGATACGGGCTGGGACGTGATCGACGTGACGGGATTCGACCTGGAGTCGCCCAATGCCGTGACGGTCCCCAGGCAGGACATCCTGTCCAACGGCATGCTGCTTTTGAACCGCTGGCACTCCATCCCCGCGGATTTCCCGGAGAACGTGGTCATGTCCGTGGTGAGCGTCAACAGTTCCATCCCGGTATCCGGTTCCGGGATCAAGCTGTTCCCGGCGGCGATCGACGCGCTGGCCGACATGCTCAAGGCCGCCAGCGATGAGGGCCTGGAAAACTACCTGGTGGACGGCGGCTACCGCACCCTGCAGGAGCAGACCACCCTGTACCAGGAGGAGGAGGCCAAGTACTCCACCCGGTATTCCGGCGACGCGCTGGTGGAACAGGTCATCCGTTCGGTCAACTATCCCGGCACCAGTGAGTATGAGAGCGGCCTGAGCTTCAGGATCAGCCGGTGGCGCAGCAATGACAGCGCCTTCAACGGCGAGAAGTTCGACACCACGCCCCACAGCGACTGGCTGGTGGAGAACAGCTGGAAATACGGCATCGTGTTCCGTTTCCCGGTGTACGGCTATCCCAACGACACGGTGACGGACAAGAGCTTCAAGACCGGCGAGAGCAAGAAGCTGCGCATCTACCGTTATGTGGGTGAGGCGAACGCGGCCGTCATGCACACGATGGACTTCTGCATGGAGGAATATATCGAGTACTTGATGGATCATCCCCACATCGAGGTCTACGAGGACGGCGTGAAGCGCTATGAGATCCTCCGGGTGGAGGGCGGCGCCTCGGGCGATGATGTCACCGTGCAGGTGAGCACCACGGCCCAGAGCTACAGTGTATCCTACGACAACATGAACGGGCTGGTCATCGCCATGACCTATTGACCCGGTCGGAGGGAATATGAACGGCATCAAGGATCCTGAATTCACGATCACCATGGCCGACGGCGGCGAGATGAAGGGCGTACTGTATCCCGATATCGCGCCCCAGAGCGTCGGCAACTTCATCGCCCTGGCCAACGCCGGTTTTTATGACGGGCTGATCTTCCACCGCGTCATCCCGGGATTCATGATCCAGGGCGGCGACCCGAACGGTGTGGGCACCGG
>CACZOZ010000168.1:0-2748 GCA_902782865.1 uncultured Eubacteriales bacterium | reverse complement strand
GGCTGAAAGTCCGGAGCGTCCCCCAGGCCGTCCGCCAGGCAGATACGGACCGACATGAGCCGGCGCCCGGATACGGGATCCAGGATCGAAACGCTCTGAAAGCCGCCGGTCAGCACCCATCCCTCCAGGGAGATCCTCGGGCTGCGGGTGCTCTCGTCCCTGAGATCCAGGATCACACCGCCGTTTTCCAGATCATATAATACGTACCGGTACATAAGGACGGCGCAGCCGTTCGGGAGATACATCGTGTCGATATCCGAGCCCAGCGCGTTCTCCTCGGGCACATCGTCCCGCTTGACCGTATACATGTATTCAAAAGGATCTTTCCGGTAGACCTCCAGGCTGCCGTCCCTCCAGCCCAGGAGCACACCGCAGTCCCCGCGGGCAACGATATCCTCCAGCCCTTCGATCGTGAGCAGGAGCTCCAGCGTCTCCCGATCCCAGACCTCGGCGCCGGTCTCACCGAAAACGAAGACCGCGTCCGTATCCGGAAAGTCGAGCAGCAGCCGGCAGTCCTGTTCTCCTTCCCGGTCCACGGGCCGGATCTGCCCGCTTTCAAGGTCCGCTGTCCAGAGAGTCCTGTCCTTCAGGAACAGGAGCTTCCCTTCACCGGCCAGGCAGCAGGCATTCACATGGCCGACGATCCCGTCCCTGGTCACCCTTTCGAGCCCGTCAAAAGTCAGTATCTCACCCGCGGCATCCCGCAGGTAGTGATCCCTCTCCGGCTCCGTTTCAAAGCACACCCTCATCAGATCGCCGTTCCCATAGGCGTAAACGCGCACCTGACCGGACCGGGACCGGGCGCACAGGTCCAGGGTGATCATTTTGTCCTTCGTATCCAGGTCCTCCGGCGGGGGGACCGTGATATGATAATCCTCTTCCCGGTACAGATCGTCCGACCGGTGATAAACATCCTCCCGGTCGGGCGTCAGCCCCCGGGTGAGCCGGTAGTCATAAGCGCTGCCGATGGGGACATAGCCGCCGTCACAATAGATCTCAAGCACACGCTCCAGGGCCTCCGCCGCCTCAGGCACGGTATCCTCTTCCCGCGCCAGGCTCAGGCATTTTTCCAGTGCCGCCTCCGTGTCACCGTTGTCCGCGTCCCTCAGAGCGGAGAGGACGGCGGTCTTCAGGTACTCTTCCCGGGCCTTCGTTCGCTGCCTTTCCGCCTCCTCCCGGGCCGCGTCGGCCTCCCGGTAGAGGGCGTTCAATTCCCGGTTCTGTTTTTCCAGGCTGTTTTTGCGCGTGAGGGCGCTGCCGAGGAACAGAGCCCCGCCCAGGAACACCGCGGCGCCCGCCGCGGCCAGCACCCGGGTCCGGGCCCGCCGACGGCGGTCCAGCAGGTCATCGAAGCTCACCCCAAGCATGGGAGCCAGCAGACGCAGCTTTTCCGTTTTCAGCTTTTTCAGGCTCTCCTTTTCGGTGAGCGCGAAAATATCGGCGGCCAGGGGCTCATGGACCGCCTTGGTCCCATCCGGCCTCACCTCCGTGAGCAGCTGCGATGGGAAGCTCAGATCCGGCCGATCGGAATACAGGCAGGTCAGGATATGGCTGAACTGCCCCCGGGAGACGGCCCGGTCGATCTTGCCGCCGATCACAGGGTCGGCGGGCGTCTCAGGCGTGCAGACCACGATGAGCCAGTCCTCTCCGATCCCGCTCACGTCCCGGATCCCCGTGCGTTTGGCTACATCCCGGGGCACACGGTACCGGGAAAGCTCCCGTTCCAGCTTTTCCGCGATCCATTCCTTTCCCGGCGGGCACAGGACGGTGATGTGTTCATTGTTCTTCATTCGCCCATCCCTCCCGTCAGCTCCCGGGCCTGCCTTAACAGATCAGCCGTATCTGTCAGGGGCATGAGCACCGGCGGCCGCGAATCATAGTACACGCACATGTCCCGTTGATCCGGGGACAGGACGAAGCTGAAATCCTCTCCCTGCCGGATCTCCAGAAGACACTCCCCATCCTCTGTTCGCTCGATCCTTTTCATCCAGCCATCCGGGGTCTTTTGGGAAACAAAGCAGGCCGCCTGGCCCCGATATACCGTCAGGGACCCGGCACCGATCCGCAGCCGCCGGCCCTGAGGACTGTCCGCCGTCAGGGCCGGGCCCACGGTACCGTCCGGCAGCAGCTCCATGATATAGCTGCCGCGGGCGGTATCGCTCCATTCGATACAGGGCTTTCCCTCATAACTGATATCGGGGAGGCAGACGATCTGATCGGCATAAACGGCGTCCGGCAGAGCATAGGGCGTGATATCCCCCTCGGGCAGGGATATGACATACGCGGCCCGCTCATCTTTTTTCAGGAGCACGAACAGGCGGGCTTCCCGATCGAAAGCGGTGCTCACGTAAATATACTTCCCTTCCTGAAGCACCCGTTCCTCCAGCGATCCGCCGGTATATGCCTCAAGGCGAGTGAGAGCGGTCCACTCCCGGTCCGCCTTTTTATCCCCCCGGTGCCTGATGAAGGTGATCTCCTTTCCGTCCGGGGAAAAAAAGCAGTTTTCGCTCAAGCCATCCCGCTTCCAGAGGACGGCGCCGGAGGCGGTATCGAAGGCACAGGCATCCCCTCCGGAGGTGACATGCAGTGCCAATGCCCCGTCGGGGCTCTCCAGAAGGCTGCCCAGGGTGGTGCCGGAGACCACCTGATTGACCCACAGGTTCTCCCCGGTCTCCGGGTCGATCCTTTCATAGCCGCTGCCGTCCCGGCTGCCCCGCCAGACGGCCCTGCCGTCAATGCTCAGGCAGC
>CACZOZ010000167.1:0-2178 GCA_902782865.1 uncultured Eubacteriales bacterium | reverse complement strand
GATCGGCTGTGTCATGATATGATATCAGTGCCGCGGGGAAAAGCGGCAGGGAGTGATGATCATGGAAAAGAAGCTGAGAGAACTCAAAGAACGCATCCGGGAGGCCGACGCCGTCCTCATCGGCGCGGGCGCGGGCCTTTCCACCGCCGCGGGATTTATCTACAGCGGCGAACGGTTCGACCGGTATTTCGGCGATTTCGGCCGCAGGTACGGTTTTCACGACATGTATTCCGGCGGGTTTTACCCCTATGAGGCCCCGGAGACGTTCTGGGCCTACTGGAGCCGGTATATCTGGATCAACCGGTATCAGGACGCGCCGAAAAGCACCTACGCCGATCTGAAAAAGCTGGTGCGGGACAAGGACTGTTTCGTGCTGACCACCAACGTGGATCACTGTTTCCAGAAAGCGGGCTTTGACAAAGAGCGGCTGTTCTACACCCAGGGGGACTACGGGCTGTTCCAGTGCGTGAAGCCCTGCTGTGACAGGACCTGGGACAATGAGGACACCGTGAGGAGGATGGTGCTCGCCCAGGGGTATGAGATCGGGGAGCGCCATGAGCTGACAGGACCGTCAGGCGCCGCGCCGGCGATGAGCGTCCCGACGGAGCTGCTGCCCCGGTGCCCCAACTGCGGCCGGCCCCTGACGATGAACCTGCGCTCGGACGACCGGTTCGTGGAGGACGCGGGCTGGAAGGACGCGGCGGTGAGATATGAGGCCTGGCTGACGGCCCACCAAAAGGGCCGGGTGGTGTACCTGGAGATCGGCGTGGGGTACAATACCCCCGGCATCATCAAGTATCCCTTCATGCGGCAGGTGTACAAAAATCCCGAAGCGACTTACGCCTGCCTCAACATGGAGGAGGAGGCCGTGCCCGAAGAGATCCGGGCCCAAAGCATCCTCATCGCCGGGGACAGCGACAGGATCATCCGGGAGCTGGCGGAATGATCATCAACACCGGCCAGCGCACCGATATCCCCGCTTTCTACTCCCGATGGTTCGCCAACCGCCTGAAGGCGGGCTTCGTGATGGTGCGCAATCCCTATGATCCCGGGCAGGTCACACGCTACCGCCTGGACCCGGACGTGGTGGACGTGATCGGCTTCTGCACCAAGGATCCCTCGCCGATGCTGGAGCACATGGACCTGCTCAGGCCCTACGGCCAGTTCTGGTATGTGACCATCACGCCTTACGGCCGGGAGATCGAGCCGAATGTGCCCCATAAGCTCCGGGTGATCGACGCCTTCAAACGCCTGTCCGGCATCGTGGGACCGGACAGCGTCGGCTGGCGGTACGATCCCGTCTTCATCAGCGGCGCCTATCCGGTGGAGCGGCACATCCGGGCGTTTTCGTATATAGCGAAAGAACTGGCCGGCTTTACGCGCACCGCCGTGGTCAGCTTCATCGACCTGTACGGAAAAACGAGGCGCAATTTCCCGGAAGCGCGTGAGGTGGCGCCGGAGGACCGGCTGATCCTGGGAAAAGCCTTCGCGCAGATCGCCAGGCAGCACGGGATGACGCTCCGCCCCTGCGCCGAGGGGGATGACCTCAGGGCGTTCGGCGCGGACACGAGCGGGTGCATGACCGTGCCCATGTATGAAAAAGCCATCCGCTGCCGCCTGAACGCGCCCGGAAAAGCGCCCGCCCGGAAGCAGTGCGCCTGCTGTCTGGGCGGAGACATCGGCGCCTATGACTCCTGCGGCCATCTGTGCCGGTACTGCTACGCCAACCATGACCCGGAGACCGTGAAGCGCAATATGCGGCGGCATGACCCCGAGTCCCCGCTGCTGATCGGCCGTCTGACGAAGGAGGACCGGGTGCGCGAGGCGAAACAGGAAAGCTGGAAGGATCATCAGATATCGATGCTATAAAACAGGCCTGCCCCCCGGGCGCGTCCCGGAGGGCAGGCTTTTTTTCGATCGGCGGGCGGCGCGCTACCCCCTGCCGAAGACCTCCCATTCGGTGAGGGCGGGGAACGCGGAGGGATCGTCGCTCTTGACCATGCGCTCCAGACGCATCCACCGGACGGTATGCTCCCCCAGGGGGATCCACTGCCTCTCTCCGGTCTTTTCAAGGGGGAAGCCGATGTCCGTGCCGTCGGACAGCACCACGTGCCCGGACACCCAGTACGCGTCATGGGGAAAATCCGCCCGCAGGGTCAGGGCCATTTTATCGATCGT
>CACZOZ010000166.1:0-3817 GCA_902782865.1 uncultured Eubacteriales bacterium | reverse complement strand
TGCGCGGCCTGGGCGGCGATAACGGGATGCGGTCCCTGATCCGGGAAGCCGCGGAGATGAAGGTGCCGCTGTACTTTGACGGCCTCACCTGCTTCGCCTACCGCAGCGGCCTGACCAACGGCTTCATCGCCTACCGGGACGCGGCCAGGTTCACCACCCGGGAGCAGATCAGGATCAATCCCTACTCCCCGATCTTTTACCAGCAGGATGACTTCTATGAGCCCTTCTACCTGGTGCGCCCGGACTATGCCGACCGCCTGGCGGACAATCTGATCGGCACCCTCAAGGACAGGGACGCCTACGGCGTGGCCTTCCGGGACATCGGGTATCTGCTCAGCGGCGACTACAATCCCAAGGACACCACCACCCGTGAGCAGGTCAAACAGATGAACATCGACACGGTCAAAAAGGCGAAGGCAGCCGGCGAGGCCGTGATGATCAAAGAGGGCTTCGACTACGTGATGCCCTATGTGGACCTGATCACGGATATGGGCCTGAGCGGCATCGAGTACTCGATCATCGACGAGCTCGTGCCCTTCTACCAGATGGCCATCCACGGTGCCGTGAGCTACACCGGCCTGCCCATCAACCTGCAGGGCGACTGGCAGACCGAGCTGCTCCGCTGCGCGGAGTACGGCGCCGGGCTCAATTTCACCTTCATGCATGAGAACGCCGAAGTGGTGCAGGATACGCTCCATACCGGTTACTACGGCGCGTCCTATGACCAGTGGACCGATGACGCGCTGAGCCTGATCGCGAAGTATCAGAAGGATATGGCGGGGATCAACAGCCTGCGCATGACCGGGCATGAGCGCCTCGCCGCCGGCGTGACGCAGACCGGGTACGAGAACGGCACCAAAGTGTACGTCAACTATACCGACAAGGACTATACCGGCGGCGGGCTCACGATCCCTGCCCGCAGCTACTTGGTGGAAAGGGGGGATGAGTGATGGCAAGGCAGAGATCCTCTCGCGAGAAATGGAGCCTGAGGGAGTCCGTCCTCACGTTCATTCCCGGGAATGAAGTGTACGGCACCATGCGGTCCCGCAACGCGCGCCACGGCGTGATGTTCATCCTGCCCTTCATCATCGGTTTCCTGGTGTTCATGGCCAAGCCCCTGATCGAGTCGCTGATCATGTCGTTCCAGGAGGTCAACCTCAATCAGGACAACACCTTCATCGGGCTGGACAACTACAAGTACGCCTTCGGCGGCGATCCCTACTTCAATCAGCGGCTGGTGGAGGAGATCCCCCGCATGCTGATCAACTCGGTGGCCACGCTGGTACTTTCCTTTGTGATGGCCGTCATCCTCAACCAGAACTTCAAGGGCAGGACCCTCGCCAGGGCGATCTTCTTCCTGCCGGTGATCCTGTCCAGCGGCGTGCTGCCGGGCATCGAGAGCCAGAACGAGTTCTACAACATGATGCAGGGCATCTCCGAGCAGGTGTCGGAAGCCTCCGGCGTGAACCTGTCCGCCGCCCTGGAAGACCTCCTGTCCGTCTCGGGCGTGGGCGGCGGCGTGTTCGATGTGCTGTTCCAGATGATCGACGCGATCTATGACATCGTCATGGCCAGCGGCATCCAGATCATCGTGTTCCTGTCCGGCCTGCAGGCCATCTCCCCGTCCCTGTACGAGGCGGCGGACGTGGAAGGCTGCACCGCCTGGGAAGCCTTCTGGAAGATCACCTTCCCGATGGTGAGCCCGCTGCTGCTGGTCAACGCGATCTACACGATCATCGACTTCTTCATGAAGAACGACAACCGGGTCATGGAGCGGATCAACGAGCTGATGCAGCGCCTGGAGTTCGGCCACGTGTCGGCCATGTACTGGATCTACTTCGGGGTGGCCCTGGCATTCATCGGCATCGTGACGATCATCATCTCAAGGGGGGTGCATTATTATGAAGACTGAGAAACCGGCCATGCCGCCCCTGACGAGACCCAAAAACAGGAACACGGGATACATCGCCAAGCAGAGGATCAAAAAGACGGCGATCTCCGTGATCCGCGCCCTGCTGCTCTTCGGCATGTGCTTCATGATCATCCAGCCCATGCTCACCCGCTTCGGCGTCAGCCTGATGGAGGAGCGCGATCTGTACGACTCCACCATCGTGCTGGTCCCCAAGCACGTCACCCTGGACAACTTCAAGATCGTGTTCACGCTGACGAATTTCCCCAAGTCCATGCTCAACACCCTGTGGACCAGCCTTCTGGTATCGGTGCTGCAGGTGATCGCCTGCACGCTGGTGGGCTACGGTTTCGCGCGGTATGATTTCCCGCTCAAAAAGTTCTGGTTCGGGTGCGTGGTGGCCCTGATCATCATCCCGCCCCAGACGATCTCCACCTCCCTGTACACCTATTTCGCCAAATTCGACTTCCTGGGGATCGTACGCCTGTTCAATAACGGGCAGACCGTCAACCTGCGCGGGTCCGTGCTGCCCTACGCGCTGATGAGCATCACCTGCATGGGCCTGAAGAACGGACTGTACATCTACATGCTCCGCCAGTACTTCAAGGGGATCCCCAAGTCCCTGGAGGAGGCGGCCTATGTGGATGGCTGCAGCACCATGCACACCTTCGTGCGCATCATGCTGCCGGACGCCATGCCCACCATCATGAGCTGCTTCCTGTTCGGCTTCGTGTGGCAGTGGACCGACCTGTTCTACACCCGCAACTTCCTGGCTACCAGCTACCGGCCGCTGTATTCCACGGAGCTGTCCACCATCGTGTCCCGCATGGCGCGCTACTTCTCCGTGGACGCCGACAAGCCCATCATCGTGCCCGTCGGGCGTCAGCAGCAGCTGATCTCCATCGGCGTGCTGGTCTGCTGCATCCCCCTGGTGATCCTGTACGTGTTCACCCAGAAGATCTTCGTGCAGTCCATCGCCATGTCGGGCAGCAAGGAATAATTGTGCTTGCAATTTCCGAAACCTATGGTATAATACGTTTAGAAAACGATTTAGTTATCAGTTTATGACCGTTTGTTCCATCCGAATCTGTGCGCGTGGTGTTTCAAGCGCGTGTGGACAATAACAAATATTTTTAAGGAGGAAGTCATCATGAAGAAACTGTTCGCCCTGCTTCTGGCCGCTGTGATGCTGCTTGGCTGCTGCACTCTGGCCGAAGAACTGCCCGAAGGTTACCCCGAGATCAAAGAAGGCGTCGATTTCGGCGGCGCCAACCTGTACATCGATTACTATTGGGGCCCCAACCCCCGCAAGGATGATCCTTCCGAGGAAGAGCAGGCCCAGTATGACTATCGTGACTGGATCATGAAGACCTACAACGTCAACATCGTGGAAGAGCAGCTGGGCGACTGGGGCTCCATCTCCACCGAGCTGACCAACTTCGTGGGCGCTTCCGACGGCTCCCTGCGCCTGATGGTCCTGCCCCCGGATTTCGTGGGCGGCCCCATGGCCAACGGTTATCTGGCGGCCTGGAACGAGAATGACCTGATCAACTTCGAGGATGACCTGTGGAACGACTCCACCGTGGACTTCATGACCGTGAACGGCAAGGTCTACGGCGTGGCCACCGGCAATTCCGAGCCCCGTCACTGCCTGTACTTCAACAAGAGCATCCTGGAGGATGCCGGCATCGACTGGAACACCATCTATGACATGCAGGCGGACGGCACCTGGACCTTCGAAGCCTTCGAAGAGATGCTCAAGAAGATCCAGAAGGATACCGACAATGACGGCGTCATCGACATCTGGGGCATGACCGGTTCCAACGTGGATATGTACCGCGTGGCCGTGTTCGCCAACGGCGGCTCCTTCTTCGATTTCGATGAGAACGGCAAGCTGGTCGTGACCGC
>CACZOZ010000165.1:0-13399 GCA_902782865.1 uncultured Eubacteriales bacterium | reverse complement strand
TCGTCGATCTTGCCGTACTTGGTGCTCATGATGCCGATGCCCCGGTGCCCCAGGGCGCCGCCGATGGTGCCGCAGGTCAGGCAGGAGGGGATGTGCTGGCAGGAATAGCCCCTTTCATTGGCGTACCATTCCAGTTGCTGAAAGATCATGCCCGCCTCGGCGGTGATGGTGCGGCTCACCTCGTCGATCTCGATGAGGCGGCTCATGCGCTTCATGTCCATCATGATGCCGCCCGCCATGGGCAGCGCGCCGCCCTGGGATCCGCTGCCGCCGCCCCAGATATGGACGGGGATCTTATAGTAGTTGGCGATCTTCAGGATCCTGCTCACTTCCCCGGCGCTCCCAGGACGCACCACCCAGTCCGGCATGGGCGGCACCTGTCCCCTGTCCGCCCACATGCGGCTGATCCAGAAATAATCCACGCCGTAGGTCATGCGGTCGCTCACGGAGACGGAGACGTTTTCCACGCCTACCACGTCCTCCAGTTCGCTCCGGATCATGTCCGGCATAAACGCTCTCAGTTCCATCCCTGTCCCTCCTTACAGCTCTTCGCCCCGTTCCGAAAGGAACCGGCGGCATTCCTCATCCGTGGGCATGGCGTTCCTTGCCCCCAGCCTGGTGCATTTGACGGCTGCCGCCGCGCTGGCGTACCGGCAGGCCCTGTCATTATCCATCCCTTTGATCTTCCCGGCGGCGAAGGCCCCGTGGAAGGTATCACCGCAGCCGTTGGTATCCACCGCCGTGACCTTATAGCTCCTGTAGGCGCGCAGGCCCTTTTCATCCATCAGCAGCCCACCCTTTACGCCCTGAGTGATGACCAGGGCTTCCGGGCGGAACTTTTCATACAGGCTTTTCGCCGCCTCCCGGGCGTCCTTTTCCCCAGTCATTTTCAGGGCGAACTCCTCCGAGGGGATCAGCCAGTCAGCGAGCGCGCACAGATCCCCGATCCCCGGCAGCATGCCGCCGGCGTCCAGGCTCACCTTCACCCCGGCTTTTTTGCATATCTTTGCCGCCGAGAGCGCCGCGTCACGCATGTGCCCGTCCAGATGGAGCACCTTCGCGTGTTCCAGCATCTCCCGGTCCAGATCCTCCGGCCGCGGCGGGGGCACGTCTCCCCTGTTCCACACACAGGTGCGGCTGGAGGTGGCGCCGCTCAAAAGGATCACCGCGTGAAAGCTGATCTTCCCGCTGATCCTGAGCACGCGGGACGTATCCACTTTGATGCGCTCAAGATCGGCCATCATGAAATCCCCGAAGGGGTCATCCCCCACGGTGCCCATATAAGCGGCCGATATCCCCAGTTTGGAAGCGGCCGCCAGGGCCGTGGCGCATGGACCGCCGCCCTGGACCTTGGTCTCGATCCCCTGCATCTTCGTATCTTCTTCCGGGTAGTGATCCACCCGCATCAGGGTATCGTATACGGTGGAGCCGATCCCCACCATTTCCGGCCGAACAAGTTCAGTCATCGCTGCCTCCGGCCCTTAAGAGCCTGATCTTGCTCAGGCAGAAATCCCTGACCGCCGCGGTGGGCGCTTTCATGAACAGGTCCACCGCCACGATGTCCCGGTTCACCTCGAACACCTTGTCCAGGAAGGAGTAGCACACGTCCGTTCCGAAATTCACCTTCCTGATCCCGGCATCCACCGCCGCGGTGATCTGGTCATCCGGCACGCCGCTGCCGCCGTGCAGCACCAGGGCACAGCCCGGTACCGCTTCATGGATCTGACGGATGCGGTCGATGGCCAGCACCGGAGCCTGTTTGTATCTTCCGTGGGCGGTGCCCACCATGATCGCCAGCGCGTCCACCCCCGTGCGGCTCACGAATTCCCGGGCTTCATCCACCCGGGTGTAATCCGTGGGCACACCATCCTTGGCGGAGCCGATATGCCCCAGCTCGCCCTCCACGCTCACATCCACGGCGTGAGCCAGGTCCACCACCGCCTTTAGGATCTCCGCGTTCCGGTCGAAGGGCTCATTGCTGGCGTCCCGCATCACACCGGTGCATCCCCAGCGCAGGGCTCTGGAGACCACATCACTGTTGGCGCCGTGATCAAGATGCAGGGCGGTCTTCACTTTGGCGCGCCTCGCGGCCCCCACCAGTGCGGGCATGAGGAATTCCGCCTCCACGCTGCCGAACAGGCGGCTGTACATCTGCAGGATCACGCAGGACCCCGCTTCTTCCGCTGCCTGAATGGCTCCCAGGGCTGTCTCGGTGTTATAGACATTGAAGGCCGGGATCGCGCAGTTTTTCTTTTCCGCGATATCCAGCACCGTTTTCATATTGACAAGCATGCTTATCGCTCCCTTCGATCACTTGACCGTATCCAATCTCAATGCCGGCACGAATTTCGTGAATTCCCGGATCACGTCCGTCAGGTCGCCTTCCACCTCGCTCATATGGTGGATATAGGGGCCTTCCACCAGCTTGCGCTCCCAGGCGGGCAGGTCGTCGAACCTGGCCCACAGATAGGTACCGAAAGTATAGGGCCCTTCCGCGGATCGGCAGGTACCGGCCAGGATGGAGTAATCACCGTTGTCCTGATCGAAGCGGGCCACGGTATACTCCCCGTCCTTCACCTGGAACCACTGGCGCATGTTGACATTTTTGCAGGGGCTCCCTTCTTTTTTCAGGCTGTAGGCGAAAGGCCCGCAGTGCCACAAAAGCTCGATGTTCGGATCGGACGGATGCCGCACGGTGAACTCGCCCAGGAAGGGCTTCTTTTCGCCCAGGGCCGCGCAGGACAGAAGCGCCATGGTGATGGCCGCGTGCAGGTCGCTCTCGCAGGAGATGATATAGCCCATATCCGCCAGGACACTGTACGCCGTGCAGGGCATCGCGCCCACCGCCAGCTGCATGGCTGTCCAGCACTCGGCGGAGACCGCCTGCACCCGGTAGGTCTCAAACACCCACTGATACAAAAGCACGAAGGCGTATACTTTTTTAAGGAGCGGCGGCGTCAGCTCGTCCATCTCGTAACGGCTCAGGAGCAGTTTGGCCCCGGCCTGAAGTTCCTCATCCCGCTCCGAAAGGATCTTGTTGTATTTGTCGATGATCACCGCCAGATTGACCGGCACGATCTGCAGGCCGAATTTCTCCATCAGCTCGCCTTCATTGAAGATCACGGAGCAGAAGGGCTTGGGCCGCATGCCCACCTGGGCGATGCGCATGCCCGTGAAGTTCTTCACCATGCAGCTGACGCGCACGAACCTGTCCAGTCCCTTTTGGAAGATATCGCTGTCGACCCTGCAGGTCTCGATAAAGCTGAAGGGCACATGGAAGCGCTGCAGCTGGCGGCTCACGCCGAAAATACCGCACTGGCTGTCGGTGAAGCGGGAGCCGTCGGGCAGGAACTCGTCATCCAGCATGGCCCAGATGCATACCGGCTTGCCCACGCCCCGCGCCACCTCGGCGGCGATCTCCTCGTTGCCGAAATTGGCGTTGATGATCAGCACCGCGTCCACTTTTTCGTTTTTGAAACGCTCGATCACCTTTTCCGCGTCCGCGTCGCAGTACATCACGTCCACGGGATTGATCCCCTTCAGATCCACGAAGGACACATGCTCCGAGGCGTAATGCTTTTCGATATAGTCCACAGCCGCCCGGCCGCGTTCCTCCGCCTTTTCCCAGTTGAAGATACCGGGCCGGGGCGTCACGTCCCGCCGCATGGGGGCCAGGCCGATCCTGACATGATAATCAAGCATATTGAAGCTCCTTCCTTTCCGGCATATGATGCCCTTATCACCTGTATGCATTGTAATTGTCACGCGCGGGATTGTGTATATCCTATTCTCAAGAATTTATAAATGAAATTGATAATTTCGATATATTGTCTAAACTTACGATTGACCCTATACTGATAAGGAGCAAAAGACCCAAGGAGGCATGATAACATGAAGACATACCGCGCCGCCGTGATCGGCCTCGGCTTCATAGGCCCCATGCATCTGGACGCCCTGCGCCGCGTCCCTCAGGCCGAGGTCACCGCCCTGTGCGACACGGACCCCCGGGCCGTCCTTCCCCTGGCGGAGCGCTTCCACGCGAAAGCGTATACCGACTGGCGGGACGCCGTAAAGGATCCGGAAGTGGACGTGATCCACAACTGCCTGCCCCCGGCCCTGCACGACGAGGTGAACCGGGAAGCCATCGAAAACGGCAAGCATATCTACTGTGAGAAGCCCCTGTCCCTCACCGCTCAAAACGCCAGGATGATCGCGCTTCTGGCGCAGGAGCGCGGCGTGCGGGCGGGGCTCAATCATCAGTACCGCATGAACGCCGCCGTGCAGGAGATGCGTTTGAGGGTGCTCAAGGGGCTCACCGGCCGGGTGCTCGCGGTGAACGGCTGCTACCTTCAGGAATCCGCCGCCCGGCATGACGACTGGTCCACACGCATGGCGAATACCGGCATCGCCCGGGCCATCAGCGATATCGGCACCCACTGGGCGGACACCGCCGAATGCGTGCTGGGGCAGCCCATCACGCGTGTCTTTGCCGACCTTCACACCCACTACCCCGTGCGCACGGACGATCAGGGCGGCAGGCATGAGATGGACACGGAGGACACGGGCTTCATCATCGTGCGTTTCGCCGACGGCACGCCGGGCCAGGTCGCGGTGTCCAAATCCGCCTGCGGACACAAGAACGATCTGCAGCTGGATGTGTGGGCGGAGAACTACAGCATCACCTGGCAGCAGGAGATCCCGGACAGGCTCATCCTGGGCCGGAAGGACACCGGTTTTGAGACCTTCTACATGAACAAGCGCACCTGCCTGGAGGAAACGAAAAAATACATCACGGCCCCCACGGGACACATGATGGGCTGGCCGGACGCGCTGAAAAACGCGGTCCAGGCCTTTTACGATTCCCTGGAAGATGAAAGCGGAGCGGAAACGCCCTACGCCGACCTGCGGGACGGCTTCAGGCATCTGGCTTTCGTGGAGGCCTGCGTCAAGTCCTCCCGGGAGAAAAAATGGGTGGAGGTGGAACAGTGGTGAACATCCTGGTGTGGTATGAAAACAGGCCCCTGCCCGAAGCGGCGGAAGCAGAGAAAAGGATCTACCCCAATGGGATCCACGGCGCGCTCAAAGAACTGTTCCTGGAACAGGAAGGATTTCAGGTGCGCACTTTCGTCATGCAGGACGAGCAGCAGGGCTTTAAGGACGAGGATCTTGTCTGGGCGGACGTGACCGTCTATTTCGGGCACAAGCATTGGCGCGAGATCCGTGACGACCGGGTGGACGCGCTTCAGAAACGGGTGCTGGAGGGCATGGGGCTGGTACTGCTCCACTCCTCCCATGCCAGCAAGATCTTTTCCCGCCTCATGGGCACCCGCACCCAGTGCCTGCGCTGGCGGGAGAATGACGAATGGCAGCGCGTGTGGACAGTGATGCCCGCCCATCCCATCGCCGCGGGACTTGACAAGGAGTTTTTCGTCATCCCGCAGGATGAGACCTACGGGGAGTATTTTGAGATCCCCCAGCCGGACGAACAGGTGTTCCTCACCACTTCCCAGGGAGGCGAAGTACTGCGCAGCGGATGCTGCTGGTACCGGGGCCAGGGAAGGGTGTTCTATTTCGCCTCCGGGCACGAGACCTATCCCGTCTATTACCAGAAGGAGATCCGCACCATCCTCGTCAACGCCGTCCGCTGGGCCGCCGGCGGGAACCGCCGCGCCGCGTGGCCGGACTGGGCCCGGGAGTCACCGCCTATCTTGCCGTGAAACGGCTTTCCAGCTCCCTTTCATCGTAGATCAGCGGCAGGATGATGGTCACCTGCGTCCCCATTCCCGGCCCGCTGATGATATCGAAATCCGCCTGATCACCGTAGATCAGCTTCAGCCGGTCGCGCACGTTCCTGACGCCCACGCCTCCGGCTGTTTTCTTTTCGTCCGGCTTTTCATCCGTGCCGGCCAGGATGCGCCTGAGTGTGTCATCGCTCATGCCGGCACCGTTGTCCATGACGGTGACACGAAGCCTGCCCTCGTCGGCGCGTTCCGCGTGGATGGACACCTCGGCCTGCCGGGCCCGGACCCCGTGGGTCAGCGCGTTTTCCAGAAGCGGCTGCAGGATCATCGTGGGGATCAGCGCCTCATAAAGCCCGTCCTCACAGGTGAACGGTGTTTCAAGGGCGTTGTCGTAGATATGCCGGAAGATCGTGGCGTATTCCTTCAGGCTGGCGAATTCCTGGCCCACGGTGATGAAGCGTTTTTCCATGTTGTGGGTGTTCTGCCTGAAAAAGCTGGAAATGTGCGTGACCACATCGCAGATCTCACTGCTGCCGTCCAGTTTCGCCATGGCGTTGACCACCTCCATGGCATTATAGATAAAGTGGGGATTGATCTGGGACTGCAGTGACCGGTACTTATACTCCAGCGCGTCGTACTCCGCCTGGTTGCGCTGCTTTTCCTCGCGCACCAGGCGGTCCATCAGTTCCCGGTTGCTCCTCACCATGGCGTTGAAATGCTCGGACATCTGCCCGATCTCATCCCTGCCCCGCACAGGCACGCTCACCGTCATGTGCCCCGCGGAGGCGTCATCCATGGCCGCCACCAGGCCCCGCATCTTCCCGGTCATGCCGGTGGTGATGAGATAAACGAGCACGAGGCCCGCCAGGATCCCGATGAGCCCCACGGTGAGCCCCGTGCGGATCACGGCGGTGTTCACATCGGTGAGCACCCTGGCGGGCAGCAGGCCGACGGCCTGCCACTTGCCGCGGCGGCTGCGGGACACAAGGTACTGCCTTTCGTCCGTTTTGATCCTGTCGGGCCCGCCCGCTTCCGGACTGATGCCGCCGGGCACCGGCTGCCCCGTCTGCGTCACGAATGTATCGTTGTTATAAAACAGGATGGTGCATTTCGCCGCGAAATCGTCCCTGCCCGGCTCCGCCAGATCATCGGTCCTCAGCTTTGTCAGGGCTTTGCCCACGAAACGGAAAGGTTCCAGCTGATAAAGGTCGCGGATCAGGAACACATCTCCCTTTTCATTCCTGACCCAGACCGGAGAGCCGTAAGTTTTCTCTCCGTGCGTCTCCATCAGGGCCGACGCGGTCTCCACGAAGGCGGCGTCCGCGAAAGTGTTGGTGAAGGACACCCCGTTCACCGCCCGCACATACACATTCTCATACCCGCAGTTGGCCGTGATCACGCGGCTGAGAGCGTCCGCCATTTCCCTGGTGGTCATCAGGCTGGCGCCCTGATCGGACGCCGCGGCATTGATCCTGTCCGGGATCCCCTGGGCCCGCAGCTGATTGAGGAAGAGACCCGACACCGAGGAGAGCTCCGTGTCGAAATTGTGCAGCGCCTGCCCGGTCAGCAGGTCCAGATGGGCATACAGATCATCCCGCAGGGAGCGGTAGCTCCTGGCCGTCATCGCCAGAGTGACCGACGCGATCATGATCAGCGTCACCAGGCCGAACACCAGCACCAGTTTGGTGCGGTAGCTCATATCCCTCAGCCGGTTCACATCGTCACCTTCCCGTTGCGGTACTCCGTGGGAGTCATATGCTCCACGCGCTTGAAAGCGTTATAAAAGGAGATGTAATTGCTGTAGCCCACCGCGTGGGCCACCTCCTCCACCAGGATGCGGGGATCGGACAGCATGGTGCGCGCCACGGCCATCTTGGCATTGAGCACATGCTCATGATAGGTGATGCCCGTCTCCTTGCGTATCAGGGCGGACAGATAATTGCCGCTCACGCACATCATGTCCGCCACGGTGTTGAGCTGCAGGCCCTCCACGGCGTGCAGCTTGATATACTGCAGGGTGTTCTGCGTGAGCAGCGAATAGTGTTCCTCGCTGCCCTGGCGCAGCGCGGCGCACATTTTGAGCAGGCACGCCTCCACCTCGTCGGGCCTGGTCACGAACCAGCTCTCATACATGGCCTGGTCCGTGGTCAGGTCCGCCGGGGCGCCGAATTTCTTTCTCAGCTCCAGGGAGTACATGGCGATCAGGGCGCGCAGCTGGCTGTACTGATGCCCGCTCAGGGCCACCAGCTCCTGAGCGGCGCGCCGGGCGGAGTCATCGCTCAGTTCCGCCACCTCGATGAGAGACGCGATGCGGGCGTTGAACTCGGCGATCTGCTGGCTGGGCAGATGCCGGTCCTGCTCCTTCGCGTAGAACACCACGGAAGAGCTCTTTTCCTTCAGCAGCGCCGCTTCCCACATGGCCTGGCGGGACTGCTGGTACACCTGCCGGATCTCGTGGGTGGAACGGTTCTGCCCGCTCACCCCGATATGCACGGGCATGGCCATCTCACGGATGATGCTGTCCGCGAGCCCCTCCGCCTCCGCGCGCCAGGTGTCGTCCATCCTCCCGCGCGTGACGAAAGCCACCAGGGTGTCATACAGAAGGCAGGTGACCGCCTCGGCGTGTTTCCCGGCGATGACGCGGTCCAGATGGTTCAGCGCGCTCTGGGAGAAGGCCTCCTCACCGTCCATCTGCACGGTCATGATATAGTAGGCCTCGAAGCTCACGCCCAGGCCCTCGATGATGGTGTGCACGCCCTGACCTTTCTGGGCGGGATTTGTGAGCAGGCTCAGCAGCTGAGCCTGCCGGCGGAACCGGTCCATCTCCTGAAGACTGTCAGCCTCGGAACGGCGCTTTAAGATCTCCTCGCCCGCCCGTTTCACGGCGCCGATCACCTCGTCGTTGCGGATGGGCTTGAGCAGGTAATCGAACACGGCCATCTTGATGGCGCGGCTGGCGTACTGGAACTGGTCGTACCCGGTGATGATGATGATCTTGCAGTCCGGGATATCTGCCCGCACCGCCTCGATCATGTCCAGCCCGTCGCACTGGGGCATGCGGATATCGGACAGTAGGATGTCGGGCTTCGTATCCAGGATCACCTGTTTGCCCGTATCCCCGTCCCTGGCGGTGCCCACGATGTCACAGTCCAGCGCGTCCCAGTCGATCGTTTCCGTCAACGACCGGATGGTAAGCAGATTGTCCTCCACGATGACGACCTTCAGCCGCATATACAAAGACCCTTTCATACATGAACTATATCGCGTTGATCGTGTTTATATCATACCAAAAAGGCGGACTGATGGCAATCCGCCTTTTAAAAGTTCATCCGGGACAAAGCTCTCATCCCTTGACCGCGCCGGACAGGATGCCCGCGACGATGAACCGCTGGGTGCACAGATACAATATGAGCACCGGGATCATGGCCAGCATGAAGAACGCGAAAGCCAGGTTGAGCTCGCTCATGTTCTCGCCGAAATAGATGATCTGGGCCAAAGGCAGCGTGCGGCTGGAATCCTCCCTCAAGAGCACCACGGCGGTGGAGTAATCGTTCCATACATAGAGGGTGTTGAGCACGCCCTGGGTGATGTTGATGGGCGCCATCAAGGGAAACACGATCCGCCAGAAAGTGGCGAATTTGGTGCAGCCGTCGATACTGGCGGCCTGTTCCAGCTCCCGGGGGATGGATTTGACAAAGCCCGTGATGGCCAGCACGCTGATGGACACCTGCAGCCCCGATCGGGCCAGGATGAAGCCTAAGTTGGTGCTCACCAGGCCGATATTGTAGATATTCATGTACAGCGGGAGCATGATGCACTGGAAGGGCACCAGCACGCCGCTGATAAAGATGGAGTACATCACCTTGTAGAAGGGCGAATTATACCGGGCCAGGATGTAGGACGCCATGGATGTGCACAGCAGCAGGATCGCCACGGTGGGCAGGGTGGTGAGCAGGCTGTTTTTAAAGCCGATGGCCACATACTTGTTTTCCCGGATCACGCGGATATAGTTTTCCAGCGTGGGATGTTTGGGCCAGGCCAGGCGGTTGAGGCTGATGTCCGAATGGGTCTTGAAGGAATAAAGGAAGCTGATGTAAAAGGGGATCAGCACGATCAGCACGATGATGACCAGGCAGATGACGCGCAGGATGTTCAGCGCCCGCGCCTTTTTGGCGGAGGCGCTCATGGGGCGGCGCACGGCGGAAGTCGTCATCACAGCTCGACCTCCTTTCTGCGCAGGATGGTGGTGATCACGTTGGTCAGGATCACCAGTACCAGGGTGAGGATGATGGCCGCGCTCTGGCCGATCCCGGCCCTGGAGTTGCCGAAGATATATTCATAGACGAACACGGCTGTGGTCTTGGCCGCCTTCATCGTTATGACCATCTGGGAGTAGTCGAAGCACCTCAGGCCCCAGGCCAGGATCAGCGTCACATTGGAGGTGATGGCCGGCATCAGCATGGGCAGGGTGATCTTTCTGAACTTGGTCCACCAGCCCGCGCCCTCCACGTTGGCCGCCTCATAGTATTCCAGGGGGATGGACTGCAATCCGGCGATATAGATCAGCATACAGTATCCCATGTCCCGCCATATGGCGATCACGGAAAGCCCGGCGATCACCTGGTTCGACAGCCCCAGGGGGCTGGGCTGCCCGGTCAGAGGCATGAGCACATCCGTGTACACGTAGCTCCACACCTTCGTGGAGGCCACCAGGGACACGGTGAAGGGCATGAACAAAAGGGTGCGCACGATGTTGTTGAACCGGCTGCCCTTCCAGATCATCAGGGCGAACATGAGGCCCAGGATATTGGCGCCGATGATATACAGGATGGTGAAATGCGCGGTGTTGAAAAAGGTCTGCAGGAAGCTGTTGTTGGTCAGCAGCTTCACATAGTTCTCGAACCCGACGAAGGTCCAGCTTTTGGCGAAGATCGCCTTTTTGTCCGTAAAAGAGATGGGGATGCTCTGCAGGAAGGGGACCAGCTCCACGAACGCGAACAGCGCGAAGGCAGGCAGCATGAACAGGATATTGCCGCCGTGCTCACGCACAGCGTAAGCCGTCAGTCTCCTCTTCCCCTTTGCACCGGATGCCGCTTTGCTCATCTTTCAAGCCCCCGTCTGGCAGATATGCGCTTTCACACTTCTTCAAAAGAGCGGGCCGCCCGCTTGTGATCGCGAGCGGCCCGCGTACAGTGCCGGTTACTGATGGATCTTTAAGCTTTTAGTTCAGGGCGCGGACATCGGCGAAGGCGGCGTCCAGGTTCTCCAGGGCCTGCTGTACGGTCATGCCGCCGCCGGTGATGCAGCTCTCCACATAGGCGGTCAGCTCGGTGCGCAGCGCGGTGGTGAAGGCGGAGGTCAGGGGCTTGGTGAAGTCGCCGTAGTGGGCGATGTCGCCGCTCTTCTTGATCTCGGCCAGCGTGCGGACCATGGGCAGCAGCTTGTCGGACACCACGCCGGTGTTCAGAGGCATCTGGCTCATCTCGGACCAGGCAACGCCCTGGCTGAGCCAGTACTCCATGAAGTCGAGGGCCACGTCGGCATTGTCAGCCTGCGGGTTCACCATGAAGCTCTGGTCCACCTGCACGTTCAGCTTGGCGGAGCCTTCGTCATCGATGGGCACCAGGAAGTAGCCGATCTCGAACTGCGGCTTCTTGTTGAGCATGGAGCCGATGTTCCAGGAGCCGTCATACCGCATGGCGGCACCGCCGGAGCAGAACACTTCCAGGGCCATGTCCTGGGTGTTGCTCATGGCGTCGGGACGGGCGTTCTTCAGGCGCAGGGCGATGTTGTCCAGGGCTTCCGCCGCGTAGGGCAGATCAACCCACTTGGCGTCGCCGTTCATCAGGCGCTCGAAGATGTCCCTGTCGCCGGCGGCCAGCGCGCGGGTCCAGAAGGTGTTGCGCCACTCGATATCGCCGTACACGGCGTCATTGAAGGAATGCACATAGGCGTCGATGCCCAGCTCGGCCAGCTTGTCCTGCAGGGCGTTCAGCTCGGTGAGGGTCTTGGGCACTTCCAGGCCGTTGGCGGCGAAGATCTCGGTGTTGTAGAACACGCCCCAGGTCTTGAAGTCGATCGGGAAGCCGTAGATCTTGCCGTTGGCGCTCACGTCGCCCAGATCGCCGGCGGGCAGGTTCATGGCCTTGATCATCTCGTTATCGGTCAGGTCCATGACGTAGCCTTCCTCCACCAGGTCCGGATACAGGCCCGGGTTGCCCATGATCACGTTGGGCTGCTGGCCGGAAGACAGGGCCGTGGACAGCTGCGGGAAGTAGTCGGTGCCCTGGTTGTAATAGATGTTCTGGAACTTGACGTTGGGATGCTCCGCGGTGTAGGCCGCCTCGATGGCGTCCAGACCGGCCTGCTTGGCGTCCTGAGCCATGTAGTGGAACACGGTGATGGTGATCTCATCATCAGCCATCGCGATGCTGCACAGGGACAGCGTCATCATCAGCGCCAGCAACAGTGCCAAGATCTTTTTCATAGGGATGCCTCCTTCAAGTATTTTGTTAGGGGACCTCGTCCGGGCCTCCTTTGATGATGATATTATATCCCGCCGGAAATCAATGATAAATATACCGTAATCATCAATTCCTTATATATTTTTAATGTATTTATCCATTTATCGGCCGTTTTATCCATATCCGGACAACAAAAAGCCCGGAAGACCTTTCGGTCACCGGGCCGGGCATATGGAACGGCCGTTATTTCCCGAACAGCGCCGCCGCCTTTTTCATGCGTTCCGCGACCTTCACCCCGAAGGGGCAGCGCTTCTCGCAGCCGCCGCAGGAAACGCACTCCCCCGCGTGATGCTCAAGGGCCAGATAATGCTCCTTCAACGACGCGGGCACTTCCGGCTGCATCACAGCCAGGTCATAGAGCTTGGACACCATGGCGATATCGATGTCCTTCGGGCAGGGCCGGCAGTGCCCGCAGTAGGTGCACTCCCCGCCGAAATAGCTGTGCCTGGGGGCCCGGGCCAGTACGGTCGCGTAATCCTTCTCGGCGTCATCCGCGGTCTCGTAGGCCGCGGCGGCGTCTACCTGATCCGGGGTATCATATCCGCAGAGCACCGATGATACGGCGGGCCGGGTCAGGCAGTAATGAATGCACTGCACCGGCGTGAGCGCCGCGCCGAAGGGCGAGCGCTTCTCATCGAACAGGCGGCCGCCGGCGAAGGGCTTCATGCAGGTGATGCCCACATCCAGGCTCTCGCAGGCGGCATACATGTCCGCCCGCACGGGATCCATGCCCCGCAGAGCTTCGTCGTACTGCGCCGCGAAATAATTCTCGATATCGTCCGTCGGGGGCATCAGGTCAAAAGCCGGATTGACGCTGAACAGGATCATCTCGATAAACCCGCTTTCCGCGGCCTTTTTCGCGATCACGGGGTTGTGGGTGGAAAGGCCGATATGGCGGATCTTCCCCCGCGCCTTCAGCTCCAGCACGTAATCCAGATAGGGCCCGGGGCGGGATACGGTCTCCCATTCATCCTCCCTGTCCACATAGTGGATCATGCCCAGCTCCACATAGCCCGTCCCCAGGCGGGCGAGCAGATCCTCGAAAGCGATACGGCATTTATCCACGTCCCGGGTGCGGGTGTACTGCCCGGACTGCCAGGTGGACCCGATGTGCCCCTGCACATACCAGCCCGA
>CACZOZ010000164.1:0-6259 GCA_902782865.1 uncultured Eubacteriales bacterium | reverse complement strand
TATCCTGTTCAACTTTGGATTTGGAGGGGTATTATGGGCAAGGTTCATGTTTTTGAGCATCCTTTGATCCAGCACAAGCTGACCATCATGCGTCAGAAGGATACCGGCTGCAAGGAATTCCGTGAGCTTCTGGACGAGATCTCCATGCTGATGGTGTACGAGGTCACCCGTGATTTTCCCACCGAGGAAGTGGAGATCCAGACGCCCATCTGCGCCACGAAGGCCCGGGTGCTGGCCGGCAAGCCCATCGGCATCATCCCCATCCTGAGGGCCGGCCTGGGCATGGTGGACGGTATCCTGGAGCTGGTGCCCAATGCCAAGGTGGGCCATATCGGCCTGTACCGTGATCCCAAAACGCTCCTGCCCGTTGAATATTACTGCAAGCTGCCCGAGGATGCCGAGCACAGGCAGCTGATCGTGCTCGATCCCATGCTGGCCACCGGCGGCAGCGCCGCCGCGGCCATCACCTTCATCAAGCAGCGGGGCTGCAGCAACATCCGCTTGGTCAATCTGATCGCGGCGCCCGAGGGCATCGCCCATATCCAGAAGGAACACCCGGATGTGGATATCTACGTCGCCGCGCTGGATGAGAAGCTCAACGATCACGGCTACATCATCCCCGGCCTCGGCGACGCGGGCGACAGGCTCTTCGGTACCAAGTGATCCGGCCGCTTCGGCACAGATAAGGCGGAAATGTCATGAAGGGTGCGCGCCTTCTTGTATGGCTGACCCAGCTGGGCCTGAGCACGGCCATCCCCTTGGCGGGATTCGTTCTCCTCGCCGTATGGCTGAGGGATCGGTTCTCCCTGGGGGCCTGGGTGATCGTTCTGGGCTGTGCTTTGGGGCTCGCCGCCGCGGTGCGGGGGCTGATGGACAGCATGAAGATCATGCAGAAGATCGGGGAAGAGGGCGAAAAAAAGCCCGATACCGTGTCGTTCAACGACCACGAGTAGCGCTTTTTTCCCGTTTGTGAGAGGTCATCGGATGGCGGAAAATGATGCCGGCAGGTTCATACTGAAAGAAACAGGCGTCGTGCTGGCGGGCGAAGCGGTTTGCATCGCCCTGATGCTGGGCGTCTTCGCCCTGCTCGGCAGGCTGGACCGGCCTGTCTGGATCGGCGCCGCTGTGGGCCTCATTCTTGCCGCGGGCAATTTCTTCATGATGGCCGTCAGCGCCGGCAGCGCGTCAGAGCGCGCGGCGGCCCAGGATGTCAAGGGCGGGAAGCAGCTGATGCGGTCTTCCTACATGCTCCGCATGGGGGCGATCGCGGTGATCCTCTTCGTGCTGGTGAAGGCCGGGGTCTGCAACGTGATCACGGCCATCCTGCCGCTGCTGTTCGTCCGCTGGATCCTGACCGTTGCCGAGGTGTTTCGGAAGAAGGGACGTTCTTAATGGAAAATCTCCAGGTCACAGGTGCCTATATCTATTTTGAGATCCCGATCCTCGGAGGGATCCCCATCACCCAGACCACCGTGTCATCCTTCGTGGTGATGCTCATCCTGGTGATCGCTTCGGTGCTCCTTGGGCGCAATTTGAAAAAGCGCCCCGACGGGGTCCAGGTCATCGTGGAAAAGGGTGTCACCATGCTGTATAACATGGTGGGTTCTTCCATGGGTGAGCACAACCTGCACTGGGCCCCTTTCATCGGGACCATCTTCCTGAGCAGTATCCTGGGCAGCTACATCGGTCTCACGGGCTTTTTGAGGTCCTCCACGGCGGATCTGAGCTGCGTGCTGGTGTGGGCGCTGATGGTGTCCGTCCTCATCTGGTACAACACCATCTCCCGCAACGGGGTCGTCGGCTGGCTGAAGGGCTTCACCGAGCCCATCGTGGTCATGACGCCCATGAACATCATCTCGGAGATCGCTCAGCCGATGTCCATGGCCTTCCGTCACTTCGGCAACTCCGCCGGCGGCGGTGTGATCACCTCGATCCTGTACCTGGCCCTGTCGGGGCTGAGCACCATGGTGATCGGCGCCATCGCCTCCAGCGGTGTGCTGACGGGCGCGGTGCTCCTGGCTCTGGGCGTCCTGCTCCTGTGCCTGCGCGGGGAAAAGCTGCGCCGGCTGCGCAGGATCCTCGGCATCCTCAGCGCAGTGCTGGGGGCCTTCGGGCTCCTTGAGGCCGCGGGCATCCTTCAGGGCGTGCCCATCCTCAGCCTGGGTATCCCCGCGGTGCTGTCCTGCTATTTCGACCTGTTCTCCGGCTTCGTCCAGGCCTACGTGTTCACCCTGCTCACCATGGTCTATATCGGGAATTCCTGTCCGCCCCCCGAAGAAAGCGGGGCCGGGCAGTAAGTTTCACTTATCAATCGGTCAATCAATAAGGAGGTATTTTTTTATGGATGCTGAACTGGCAAGAGCGATCATGATCGCCGGCAAAGCGATCGGTGCGGGCCTGTGCATGGGGATCGGCGCTATCGGCCCCGCGTTCGGTGAAGGAAACGCTGTGGGCAAGGCCCTGGAAGGCATGGCGCGTCAGCCTGAAGCGGCCGGCAGCCTGCGCTCCAACATGATCATGGGCTGCGCCATCACGGAGACCACCGGTATCTACTCCCTTCTGATCGCTTTCATGATCCTGTTCGGCCTCAACTGATCCTGACAGGGACTTTGAGGAGAGGAGAGGTGCCGTTTTGGGTTATGAAGAATTTTTAGGCGTTAACCCCTGGACAGCGCTGTTCGTCCTTCTGAACACTCTGATCATCTTCTTCGTGGCACGGAAATTCCTGTTCAAGCCTGTACAAAAGATCATCCACGACCGTCAGGCCGAGATCGATGATATGTACTCGAAAGCCGACCAGGCCAGGGAAAACGCCGAGGCCATGGAAGCCGACTACAAGCAGAAGCTCGGTGAGGCTCAGGCTGTGTCCGAGCGCATGGTCAGGGAGGCCGAGAAGCGCGGCCAGATGCGGGAAGAGAGCATCCTGTCCAAAGCAAACGCCGAGGCGGCGGCCATCCTGGACAAGGCCGGGAAGGACGCGGCTCTGGAAAAGAAAAAAGCGATGAACGAGGCGAAGAACGAGATCTCCGCCATGGCTGTTTCCATTGCCGAAAAAGTGGTGGACGGCCAATTGAAGCCGGAAGGCCATGCGGCCCTGGTGGATAAATTCATCGACGATCTGGGTGATACTTTATGACGACCGCTGCCAATGAATACGCCCGCGCGCTCTATGGCCTGGCGGAGGATGAAGCCCTTCAGGAGGAGATCTATCCCCAGGTGACGGAGGTGGGCCGCCTCCTTGAGGCCGAGCCCAGGTTCATCAGGATCCTCGGCGCGCCCAATATCGCGCGGGAGGAGCGCTGCGGCATGATCGGGAAATGCTTCGGGCAGGCAGTCCATCCGTATCTTGTCAACACCTTGAAGCTGATGACGGAAAAGGGCTGTGCCTGGCTGCTGCCGGAATTCTGCCATTCCTACGATAAGATCTATCAGGACGGGCACGGCATCATCACCGTGAAGGCGTATACCGCCGTAGAGCTGACCGACGCCCAGGCCGAAAGGCTCAAAAGCAAGCTTCACTCGATGACCGGGAAGCAGATCCGCCTGAAAAATATCGTCCGGCCGGACTGCCTCGGCGGCGTGCGCCTGGACATGGACGGCCGTCAGATCGATGATACGGTCCGTCACCGTCTGGATGAGGTGAGGGACCTGCTGAACGCGGCCTCGCTGTGATATCACACCTGTATTTTAACGAGAAAGCAGGAGAAATATGCAGATCAAACCTGAGGAGATCAGCAAGCTGATCCGTGAACAGATCAAGAATTACGAGCACCGTCTGGAGACCAGCGAGACCGGCGTGGTCATCATGGTGGGCGACGGCATCGCCCGGATCTCGGGGCTCGACCGCTGCATGGCGGGCGAGCTGATCGAGTTCCCCAACGGGTCCTACGGCATGGCCCAGAACCTGGAGGAGAACACGGTGTCCGTCGTGATCCTCGGTTCGGACAACGGCATCAAAGAAGGCGACGTGGTCAAGCGCACCGGCAGGGTCGTGTCCGTACCGGTGGGCGAGAGCCTGATCGGCCGTGTGGTCAACGCCCTGGGTGAGCCCATCGACGGCCGCGGCCCCGTCGAGGCGGAGGCTTTCCGTCCTATCGAGAGCCCGGCACCGGGAATCATCGAGCGCAAGCACGTGGACACGCCTCTCCAGACGGGCATCAAGGCGATCGACTCCATGATCCCCATCGGCCGCGGCCAGCGCGAGCTGATCATCGGCGACCGGCAGACGGGCAAGACCACCATCGCTACGGATACCATCCTCAACCAGAAGGGGCAGGATGTGATCTGCATCTATGTGGCCATCGGGCAGAAACGTTCCACGGTCGCCCAGGTGGTGCAGAATCTGACCGCCCACGGGGCCATGGCGTATACCATCGTGGTGTCCGCCACCGCGTCGGAACTGGCGCCCATGCAGTATATCGCGCCCTACACGGGGTGCACCATGGGCGAGTACTTCATGCATCAGGGCAAGGACGTGCTGGTGATCTACGACGATCTGAGCAAGCACGCCGTGGCCTACCGGGCCATTTCCCTTCTGATCCGTCGTCCTCCGGGACGTGAGGCCTATCCGGGCGACGTGTTCTACCTCCATTCCCGTCTCCTGGAGCGGGCGGCCCGGCTCTCCGACAAGAAGGGCGGCGGCAGCCTGACGGCTCTGCCCATCATCGAGACCCAGGCGGGCGACGTGTCCGCCTATATCCCCACCAACGTCATCTCCATCACCGACGGGCAGATCTTCCTGGAGACCGAGCTGTTCAACTCCGGCATCATGCCCGCGGTCAACCCGGGCATCTCCGTGAGCCGCGTGGGCGGTGACGCCCAGATCAAGGCGATGAAGAAGGTGGCCGGGTCCCTGAAGCTGCTCTATTCCCAGTACCGTGAGCTGCAGAGCTTCTCCCAGTTCGGTTCCGACCTGGACGCCGATACCAAGGCCCGTCTGGCCCTGGGCGCCAGGATCGTGCAGGTGCTCAAGCAGAAGAATGAGTCCCCGGTGGACGTGGCCCTGCAGGTCTGCATCATTTACGCGGTGGTCAACGGGCATTTGAACACCGTCCCCGTGGAGAAGATCGCGGACTTCGAGCAGCGTCTGTACGAAAAAATGAACAACTATCCCGATGCACTGAGCAGCATCCGGGATACGGGCAAGATGAGCGAGGAAGCCGAAAAGATCCTCAAGTCGGCGATCGAGAGCCTGCTGCCGGAATTCGCCGAAGCGGTCTAGGGAGGTGTATCCATGGCGGGGGTATCCACCAAGGAGATTAAAAACCGCATACGCTCCATGGAGAGCACCAAGCAGATCACCAAGGCGATGGAAATGGTCGCGGCCTCCAAGCTTCGCAAGGCCCAGGCCCAGGTATCTCATTCACGGCCCTATTTTGAGATGCTGTACGACGTGATCCGGGATATCGTGAGCATGTCCTCGGAGCCGGAACTGCCCTATATGACGTCCCATGGCACCGGCAGGACCGCCTATGTGGTCATCGGCGGCGACAGAGGCCTGGCCGGCGGCTTCAACAGCAATATCTTCAAGGCCTGTTACCGGGAGATGATTGAGCAGGATGTGAAGGTGCTCCCCGTGGGCAGGAAAGCGTCGGAGTTTTTCAAGGCCCGGGGCGTGCCGCTGATCCACGACCATTACGCCAAGGCGGAGGCTGTGGGCGTGGGGGACTGCTTCTCCATGGCCAGGGCCCTGTGCCGGGAATTCCGCGCCGGTGAGTATGACCGGGTCTGCCTGGGATACACGCATTTCGTGTCCCTTTTGAGCCAGCGGCCGGTGACCATGCCGGTCCTGCCCCTCCTGGCGGAAAAAAAGGAAGCGCCGAAGGAGGACATCGTCTACGAGCCGGACCCCTTCCGGGTGTATGAGGCGATCATACCCGAATATGTGGGCGGCGTCATCTACGGCGCGCTGTGCGAGAGCCGGGCTTCGGAGCAGGCCGCCAGGCGCGCCGCCATGGATACCGCGACCCAGAACGCGGAGGAGATGATCGCGGACCTGAGCCTGAAATACAACCAGGCCCGTCAGGCCGCGATCACCCAGGAGATCACTGAAATCGTGGCCGGTGTCTGACCCGGCCCGGGATGGAGGCAGTTTTAAGATGATAAATCATATCGGTACGGTGATCCAGATCATGGGCCCGGTGCTGGATATCCGCTTCGCGGAGGACAGCCTGCCCGATCTGACCAATGCCATCGAGATCAGGGCGGAGGGCCGGAAGATCGTGGCTGAGGTGGCGCAGCATATCGGCAACAATGTGGT
>CACZOZ010000163.1:0-3787 GCA_902782865.1 uncultured Eubacteriales bacterium | reverse complement strand
TAATATACCATCACGCCCCGTCCGGCGTCAATCGGGACAGGGCCGCGCCGTCTTTCATTCGCTCCGCTGTCCGAAACCCCTTGCCAATCCCTGTATCTTCCTATAAAATATAGGGTATTCGTCCGCAAGGAGGCACAGGCCATGAGCATTTTCTTTCCCCTGCGGGGCCAGTATGAAGCCCTCCGGAGCGCTTTCAGGGAGCTGCCCGTCATCCGCCGGCAGGACGCCGCGCGCAGGATGAACGTGCATCCCCGCCGTGTCACGGGCCGGCTGGAAAAGATGATCCGCAAGGGGTACTATAAGGATACGACACCGCCGTATTACGATCAGGACATCGACGCCCTGGTATCCTCCCCCCGGTATCAGACCTTCGCGAAGGTCTACATCGGGGCCGGGGATCTCAAGGCGGAGCTCCTGCGCATGCAGGCCCTGATCAGGGAGAGGATGAACACCCGCTATTCCCTGGCCCAGCGCGCCCGGCCCCAGGTGGTGGGCCGCTTCCTGGAGGACCTGTCCGGGGGGCTGCGCAGCGGCTCCGTGGGGAAGGTCATCGCCAAAAAGGGCCAGAAATTCATGCGCAGCCTGCTCGATCCCGGCAGCACCTTCGAAGAGGACCCGGTGGAGAACGCCCTGATGGAGGTGCTGGGCCTCATCGAAAACGACTGCACCACCCTGATGCAGCTCATGCCCACCCGGCAGGACAGGAACTACGCCCCGTTCCAGACCATCCTGCTCACCGCGGGCCACCGGGTCAAGGCCGTGGAGCAGTGCCTGCCCGAGGGGAACGCCGCGGAGAGGATCGCCCTGAGCACCGTGCCCACGGCGAACCGGCTGGCGCGGGAGCTGCGGGAGGAGACCCTTTCCCAGTTCGACGACGCCTTACGGGAACTGATGCGCCCGCCGCGCAGGCCCATGACCCCCACCGAGGAACTGATCGCCCAGCTGGAGACCGAATCGCGCCAGCTGCGCACGCTTTCCTCCCAGCTGCCCGAGACGCGGATGAAGAGCAGCCTCGCGGCCATCGCCGTCAAGCTGGACAGCATCCGCGCCCAGCTCCTCTCCTCCCCCGCGGAGGCGCCCGCCGCCCTAACGCGGTCCCTCAAAAACACCTACCTGCCCATGATGGACCAGCTGCTCACCCAGTACCTGCGCACGCCCTATTCCTCATCGGCGGACGCGACCTTCGCCGCCACGGAAGAGGTGTTCGCCGTGACACTGCCCCAGGCCTTCGACCGGATCCTCAGGGACATCGGCACCAGCAACGCCATCGATCTCCAGTCCAACGCCGAGGCCCTGGTGAAAAAGATGCAGCTGGACGGCCTGCTGCCCATGGATTTCGGAAAAGGCGCGTGAGCTTGCGCCGGGCCGCTTAAAGGACTATAATACCCGCTGACCGTTTCAGGAGGGGAAGGATGGACGAGGACATTCGCCTGGGCGACGTGATCCGCAGCCGCAAGAAGCATCCCTGCGGCGGGGACACCTGGACCGTGACCCGCACCGGCGCGGACATCAAAATGCGCTGCGACACCTGCGGCCGGGTGGTGATGCTGGACCGGGCCGTGTTCCTCAAGCGCCGCAAGGCCCTGCTCACCCGGGGCGAGGGCTACACCTTTCCCGTCCCGGACGAAAAATAACGTTTTTCAGGAGGCACTCATGACCGACAATAACACCATCGACGAAAAGACCGCGGCTCCCGAGCAGGGCGCCGAAGACAAAAAGGGCAAAAAGAAGGGGGCCAAGCCTATCAACCCCATCACCTACGAGATCTACAGCTGGATCGTCACCCTGCTGGCGGCCTTCGTCATCGCCATGCTGCTGCGCATGTTCGTGTTCGAGCCCATCAAGGTGGACGGCACCAGCATGACCAACACGCTCCTTGACAAGGAGATCGTCTATGTGTCCAAGCTGGACTATCTTTTCGGGGACGTGAAGCGCAACGACGTGGTGATCTGCCGCTATCCCAACCGCACCGGCTGGGCCTTCTCCCTGGGCGCGGGGCTGAGCCTGGACAATCACACCCTGTTCGTCAAGCGGGTGGTGGCCCTGCCGGGCGACACCGTCAGCATTTCCGGGGGCAAACTGTACGTGAACGGCGAAATGGTGGAGGATCCGGAGCATATGGGCTCCGTGCCGCGGGACTTCCCCGAGATCACGCTGTATGACGACCAGTACTTCGTCATGGGCGACAACCGCCGCACCAGCCACGACAGCCGCTCGAACGACGTGGGGCCTCTGAGGCGGGACCAGATCATGGGCCGGGCCCGTTTCGTGCTCTGGCCGCTCAACAGGATCCGGGGCATCAAATAAACTTTATCTTCAAGAGGAGAACATCCATGAAGATCGCGATCTACGGCGCGGGTTCCCTGGGCATCGTCCTGGGGGCCTTTTTAAACAAAGCGGGGCTGGACGCGGCCCTGATCAATCACAACCGGGAACAGGTGGACGCCCTCAACTCAAAGGGCGCCCGGGTCACGGGGCTTACGGAGATGACCGTGCCCGTGCGGGCCTTCCTGCCCGAGGACATGGGAGACGGGTATGACCTGATCTTCCTTTTGACCAAGCAGCTGGACAACGCGGCCGTCGCCCGGTTTTTAAAGGACCGCCTGAGCCCGGCCGGCATCGTGTGCACCCTGCAGAACGGCCTGCCCGAGGAGGAGCTTGCCCTCATCCTGGGCAGGGACCGCGTGATGGGCTGCACCGTGTCCTGGGGCGCCACACTGGAGGGCCCCGGCGTGAGCCGCCTCACCAGCGATCCCAAGTCCATGACCTTCGGCCTGGGCCCGGCGGAGGGCCCCTGGAACAACAAATGCGCCATGGTGCAGGGCGTGCTGGAAAAGATGTGCCCCGTGGAACGGGTGGGGAACTTAAAGAGCGCCCGCTGGTCCAAGCTGCTGATCAACGCCGCCTTTTCCGGCACGGGCACGGTGATGGGCGGCACCTTCGGGGACGCGGCGAAGGATCACCTGAGCCGCAGGATCTGCCTGGAAGTGATCCAGGAGTGCATCCGGGTGGGGCACGCCTCCGGTGTCACGTTCGCCCCGGTGCAGGGCAATGACATCGTGAAGCTCATGTACTGGAAAAATCCCATCAAAAAGGAGATGGCCCTGGCCATCCTGCCCGTGGCCATCCGGAAGCACGCCGCCATCGAACCCTCCATGCTCCGGGACCTCAAAAACGGCAGAAAGTGCGAGATCAACGCCATCAACGGGGCCGTGTGCGCCGCCGGCAGGAAGGTGAATGTGCCCACCCCGGTGAATGACAGGATCGTTGAGATCATCACCCGGATGGAAAAGGGGGAGCTTCAGCCCGGGAAGGACAACCTGAAGCTGTTCGGCGACCTGAGGACATGAGAAACAGAAACTGAAGACTGAAAAATGAATAATGAATGACCGGAAAATACGGAATGGTCCAGACCAATCAAATTATTCATTCTTAAGTTTTAAGTTTTCAGTATTCATTACATTTTCCCTCCGCGCCCTTATTGCCAACATCTGGATGATACTGTATAATGGTTTCGCGTTCAGCAGTGCAGGCAGCGGTTACTTCTCTGCCTCAGGAGAAGTGGCGGAATTGGTAGACGCGCGGGATTGATAATCCCGTGGCCCCCGGCAGTGCCGCGGCGGCCGTGAAGGTTCGAGTCCTTCCTGAGACCGCTGCCGACGATACTCTGCGCATTTTTGACACAACGGCAAAGAGCTCAGCGCTTTGCCGTTTCTTTCTATCCAAAGCGACCCAAAAAAGGAGCCGGTGCGATGGCCAGGTTCAATCAGAAAAACAATGACAAAGC
>CACZOZ010000162.1:0-3096 GCA_902782865.1 uncultured Eubacteriales bacterium | reverse complement strand
TATGGTATATGCGATATTCCAGGGATTGTCAAGCAAAATCCGCTCAGCTTGCGCTCTCGCTAACGCTGGAGCCGGTGCGGGAGGATACCCTCTGTCTCGCTGCGCTCGGTCAGGCTCACAACAGTCGCCCTGCCGCGTTCGGCAGCGCTCACTTGCAGGGCTCGTTTGTTCGCCACGCTTTCGCTGCCTTCCCCCCTGGGGAAGGTGGCAGGCGCCAGCCTGACGGATGAGGTAAAATCCGCCCCCGGCGGCGGCAGGCTCCGCACCTCCCACAGACCCACCCGGCGGAAGGCCGATCAGGGACGAGACCTGATCGAATAAGCTGCCCGCGTTCACCGGATCTTGTACTGCATGAAGTTCCGGTTGTACTCAAACCCGCAGCTCTCGTACAGCTTCGTGCCCATATCCGAGGCCGTGATCTGCACCGTGCCGCAGCCGAAGTCACGCGCCTCCCGGATCACCCGGGAGAGCAGCTCCTTTCCGATCCCCTGCCTGCGGAGCTCCGGCGCGGTGTACATGCTGGATATCAGGCCGATCCGGCCCGTCGGGCAGCCGAAATACGGCGGCTTTTCCACGAAGGACACGGCGCCGGTGCCCACGATCCGGCCGCCCCGCTCCGCCACCCAGGCGGCGAAGGTGCCGTCCGCCATATGCCGGGCATAGTAGTCTTTAAGGGCCGGCCTTAAGTCGATCTCCTCCCGGGCGCCCTCCTCCCGCAGCTGGGCGATCCTCAGGGCGATGAAGGCCTCCAGGTCCTGAGGGATGAGCCGCCTGAAAACGATGGGATCCATGGTGCCGCCTCCTCACGTTTTTTCCTGAAAGAACTCGATCTCCTCCCCCAGGGGCCCCACGCAGAACGCCATCCGGGCCTCCAGAGGGGGATCCGAAGCGATCAGGATATCCTTCGGCCCCAGGAACACGGGGCACCCGGCCGCGCGCGCCTTTTCCGCCGCCGCGTCCACGTCGTCCACCGCGAGAGCGAAGTGGCGCACGGCGCCCTTCTCTTTGACGCCCTCCCCGTTCGAGAAGATCTCGATGAGGCCGCATCCGGTATCGATCATGATGCCCTCCGGCCATTCCCTTTTTAATGTCAGGCCCAGCGCGCCCAGGTAAAACGCCTTCGCTCTGGCCAGTTCCTCAGCTGTGCCGCACTTCATGGACACATGATGGATCCCCGTGATCATTTTCTTTTCCCTCCGGGCCGCATTCCGCCCTCTTTCAGACCGTGTTCTGAAGCTACATGCCATCGTCAGTGTTATTTTGTCAGATCAGTGAACGAACGGAGATCTTTGCAATACTGTTTCGGATCTCGGCCGCGATCGGGAAAGATCCGCATCAGAACGGCACTATACGCCCCGTCCGCCCGCTCACGCCCGCTTCCCCCGCCGGGCAAAAACGCCGAACACGCTCGAAAGCAGCTGCCTTGCCGTGCCGTCCCGGTCGTTCTGAAGGGGCCGCACCAGGAATACGGCGGACAAGAGCCGCAGCGCGACGGACAGGAGCACCAGGGCCTTGAACCGGTCGAAGCTCCCGGAGAACCAGCCGGCGCTCTCCCATCCCTCCAGCAGGGCGCCCCCGCACAGGGAGCCCAGGGCCGTGCCCGCAAGGCAGGTCACGCAGGCGAACACGGCGATATAGGAGGGCCGGGCCTCATCCGGCGACGAGGAGAGCTGCAGGCTGTTGGCGGCCAGGTTGCTCCCGCTCCAGCAGGCGGCGCCGATAAAATTGCGCAGGAACACCGGCCACACGGCCCCCGGCACGGAAAACAGATAGAACGCGTCCGTCAGCGACGCGGCCACGGCGGCCACCTGCATCACGCTCCGGCTGCCGTACCGGTCCATGGCCCGGCCCCAGCGCGGCATCACCAGGATGGTGGCCACCGCCGATGCTGCGGAGCCGAAGGCCGTCATCTGCGTGAAGCTCAGGCCCATCTCATTGACGGAGTACCGCGCCAGATACGGTGCACACAGGTTCGCCGTGAAGCACCAGGCGGTCCACATCACGATCAGGCCGCAGAAGGGCCTGTTGCGCCGGATCGCTTTGAGCACCGGCCCGATCCTCAGCTTCCGGGGCTGGTCGGAGTACTTCTCCACGCAGAAGCCGAAGCAGATCATGTCCAGCATGCCCAGGGTGCCGCCGATCGCGAACACGATCACATACCGGTCATACTCCGGCAGGGTGTCCAGCAGCCAGGCGATCAGAAGGCTGAAGCCCAGGTTGAATCCCGCCAGCACCATATCCCTGAAGGAGAACCATCTGCCCCGGAGCCTGAGGGGCGCCAGGTCCGACAGCCAGGGCAGCCAGCACACGTTGATCACCGCCCCGCAGCAGGAGGACAGCCCCAAAAGGAAGATCAGCGTCCACAAGGGGAGCCACTGCGGGTCCGCGGGCACCACGAGCGGCACCAGGCCGAAGAGCAGCCACAGGAACCGGGAAAACAGACCGTAGGTCAGCATGTATTTCTTTCGCATCTGGGTGCGGCTCACCAGGATGGAAAAGGGGATCTGCATCAGGGCGGCGATCTGCGGGATGCCGTTGATCATGCCGAAGGCCAGGTCCCCGGCCTTCAGCTGATTGGCAAGGCCCACCATGGCGGGGGTCGCGCCGCCGCAGACCACCCCGAACAGGTTGCCGAATATATTGCCCAGCAGGATCAGGTTGAGGCTGCGGCGGATGGCCTGAGGCAGGCGGAACTCGTCATACAGCAGGCTCAGCCCGGAGGGGCCCCGCCCGGTCAGCATCTTTCCCATAACACCCGTCCTTTCGTCCCTGGGCACAGCGAGATCGCAGGCATTATAGGACTGCGCCCGGCAGTTCGTCAAGCGCTGTATCATCGGAAGGCCCGTCTCCGCGGCGCGCGGCCGCCGCGCGCAAAAAAAGCCCCGGGAGCGCGGCTCTCGCGCGCCCCGGAGCGGGCAAAACAGACCAAAGTCTTATCTTTTGTCCGATGACCGCCGTAAGCTTACGGGGGCCGGCCGACGGTCCTTATGACGTGACCCGTCCCGGTCACTTCAGATCCCCGATGCTCCCCAGAAGCTCTCCCAGGCTGTAGTATTTCCCGGAGTAGATCACCGGGTCCAGCACGGTCAGGTCCAC
>CACZOZ010000161.1:0-3644 GCA_902782865.1 uncultured Eubacteriales bacterium | reverse complement strand
GCCTGCCCCATGGACCTGAGGGCCGGGGACCGGCAGGGCCTTATATACACCCAGCCCGCGGGGGACAAGGAGCGGGAGACCTTCGGCCGCCAGTGGGACCAGAGGGTGGAGCTGATGCGCGATGTGATCATCGCCGGGCGGAACCACCCTTCCATCCTGTTCTGGGAAGCGGGGAACAACGTGATCTCCGCCGCCCACATGCGTGAGATGCGCCTTTTAAAGGAAAAGCTGGATCCCCACGGGGGGCGCTTCATGGGCTGCCGCACCATCAACACCGAGGACGCTCTTGTGGAGAGCGAGTACGTGGGCACGATGCTCGACCGGCACGCGGCCCGGTTCCTGGCGCTGCACGGCCCCGTCACCGAGACGGAGTACAGCCGGGAGGAAGCGCCCCGCCGGGTGTGGGACGACTTCACCCCGCCGGATTTCGACTATCGGGACCGGTACCTGGGCAAGGGCGGCCGCAAGCAGAAAGGCCTGGATTTCTACGACCTCACCAGTGAGGACCTGGCCCTTTACAACGCGTCCGGCTACAGCGAGTTTTTCTTCGACCGTATCGGCGGGGCCTCCCATAAGGACTATTACAGCGCCTGCGCCGCCCTGTGCTGGACGGACTCGGCCCAGCACGGCCGCCAGAGCTTCAGCGAGAACGGCAGGATGAGCGGCCGGGTGGACGCCGTCCGGGTCAAAAAGCAGAGCTTCGATCTGTTCCGGGTCATGCACAGCGTGAGCCCGAAGGTGAAGATCCTGGGGCACTGGAACTATCCCCCGGAGGGGAACGGGAACTACCGGGCGCGAAAAAAAGCCTTCAACGGCCTCTGGTGGGAGGAAACGGAGGCGTTTGAGGAACGCGACCCGAAACACAAGACGGTGTACTGCGCGGGCAGCTACGCGGTGGAAAAGGCGGCGCTTTTCATCAACGGCCGGGAAGCGGGCGTCTGTGACCGGCCGGAGCGGGGCTTTATCTTCGCTTTCCCCGGCATCGACATCACTGAGAGTGGCTGTATCGAAGCGGTGGGATACGGCTATGACGGGGCCGAAGCCTGCCGGGACAGGATCGAGACCGCCGGGCGCGCGGCGCACCTGACGGCGGAGGTACACACAGCGCCGGGCGGCTGGCGGGCGGACGGGAATGACCTTTGCTATGTGGATCTTCAGGTGGTGGACGGTCAGGGCCGTATCTGCCCCCTGGACGACCGGCGGATCGACGTGACGGCCCGGGGGGACGTGAAGATCTTAGGCGGGTACAACAGCGGGCGCTTTGACGGCAACGGGCGCGCGGACAGCGTGGCGGGAAAGCCGACTGTGTACGCGGAGTGCGGCGTCAACCGGGTGCTCCTCCGGGCGGGGCTCACCCCCGGGAACGTTGAAGTCACCTTCACGGCGGAAGGGCTGCCCCCCGTTACGGTCGGGGCCGCGCTGGTCCCCGCGGACATATCGGCGCTCTCCTCCCAGCCGCCGGCGGTGCTCATGCCTCAAAAGCTCCCCCCGCGGGAGGAGGACTTTTTCACGCCCATCCCCAAGGCGGACGCGGTCAAGTACGTGCCGGAGAAGGAGAACTGGTGCAAGATCATGGTGAACGGCCAGGAGCCGGACTTTAGGGGCGTCAGGGCCGTGAACAGAAACGGCTGCGTGTGGGGCAATGTGCTCTGTATCCTCGAAAGGATGAAGCAGCAGGCGCCCGCCCTTCTGGACTTCACCTGGGACCCGTCCCCGGGACGGCTCACGGTCCGCTCGGGCGGGCACGTGATCTCGGCCGCGGTGGGGGAGACCTTCCTCACCGTGGACGGTATCCCCAGCCTCATGGACGGCCAGCCCACGGTGACCCCGGAGGGCATCCCGGTGATGGAGGTCAGCGCCGTGGTGTCCCAGGTATCCGGCGCTTCGGTCCAGTATGACGACAGGATCGGCGCCCTCAGGATCACGATCTGAATAAACGACTTTGATAAGGAGGCAGTGACATGAATATCGGTATCCGTCTGCACGACACTCTGCCCGGCACTCTCCGGCAGCGGCTCACTTATGCCCGGGAGCAGGGCTTCACCTGCGCCCATATCGCCATGAGCAAGGCGGTGGAGGGCTTTTCCATGGCGGACGCGCCGCGTTTGCTCACCCCCGATCTGGCCGCGTCCGTCCGGGAGGATCTTGAGGCGACCCAAATGGAATGCGCCGTGCTGGGCTGCTACCTGAACCTGGCGGACCCGGACCCCGAAAGGCGGGCGGCCACCCAGGAGATCTACAGGGCGCACCTGCGCTTTTCCACCCTGATGGGCGCGCGGGTGGTGGGCACGGAGACCTACGCCCGCCCGGATACGCCCTTTGGTGAGCCGGCGCCCGTGAGCGAGGAGGCTTTCCGCCTGTTCATGGAGGGCCTGAAGCCGGTGGTGCGCTTCGCGGAGGAAGCGGGCGCCATCCTCGCGGTGGAGCCGGTGCACAGCCACATCATCTCCACCCCGGAGCGGGCGCAGAGGATGCTGGAGGAGCTGCCCTCGGATCATTTGCAGATCATCCTGGACTCGGTCAACCTGATCGGCCCCGGGCACGACCGGGATGCCGACCAGATCATCGATGACGCCATCCGCCGCCTGGGGGACCGGGTGCGGGTGCTCCACATGAAGGATTTCACCGTCAAGCCGGACGGCGGCATCCGCTCTCAGGCCTGCGGCACGGGCCTGATGCGCTATGACCGCCTCCTGGCCTTCGGCATCTCTCACGACCTGCCCATGACCCTGGAGGATACCGTGCCGTCCAACGCCGAGGCCGCCAGGCTCCACCTGGTCGGGATCGCCGAGAGACTTAAAAAGTGAGGAGACCGGCCGTGACGGACATCTATATCTGCGGCGATTCCATCTCTGCCGCCTATGATCCCGTATCGACCCTGTTCACGGGCTGGGGCCAGGTGCTCGGCGCCTTCCTGCCCGGCGCGCGCATCCATGACCACGCCATGGCCGGGCGCAGCACCCGCACCTTCATCTCGGAGGGCCGCCTGGACAGGCTCTCCCGGATGGAAGAGGGCAGCCTGATGCTGATCCAGTTCGGGCACAATGACGAGAGCGACAAGCCCGAGCGCCACGCCGATCCCTGGACAGCGTACTATGACAACCTGAAGATCTTCGTATCCTTCGCCCGGGAGCGGGGCGCCCTTCCCGTGCTGCTCACCCCCGTGTGCATGCGGGTATTTAAGGACGGTGTCCTGCAGGAGACCCACGGGGAATACCCCGCGGCCATGCGCGCCGCGGCGGAGGAGACCGGCACGCCTCTTATAGACATGTACCGCTTCAGCTTCGATACGGTCTCGGCGGCGGGGGAGGAGGGCAGCCGGGCGCTCTTTATGAACATCAGCCCGGGCGAGGATCCGAGGTATCCCGACGGCCTTCATGATAACGCCCACACCCGCCGCGCCGGGGCTCTTAAGTTCGCGGGATACGCCGCGGCGGAACTGAAAGCCCTGGGGCTGGCGCAGCCCTGACGATGACACATCAACGATAAAGGCCGCCGGGTCATGCCCGGCGGCCTTGCTGATGGGCGGCGCCGCTCAATCCGCTTTTTCGGCGTCATACACGATCCCCTGCAGGGAAGAGCGGGACAGGTCCCGGATCTGCCCGTAGCGGGACATGGCGAACAGGACGTAGGACCCGTCCATC
>CACZOZ010000160.1:0-8511 GCA_902782865.1 uncultured Eubacteriales bacterium | reverse complement strand
GCGTCGCCCCGTCCCCGGCCGCGTAGGGGATATAGGTGAGGGTGTACTCGTCCCCCGGGGCGAAATTCCGGGTGATGAACAGTTCCGTCCCGTCGTTGAAGTACAGCACCATCCTGTCCCCGCTGCCGGTGAAGGATACGGTGTGCCAGGGCGCGTAGACGGTGGTGGTGTCTTCCGCCAGCATATGGATCAAAAGCTCCCGGGGCGCGTTCGGCCTGCCCGCGAGAGGATAGCCCCGCTCAAAGAGCGTATCCCTCAGGGCCGTGCCGCCGCCCAGCAGCCCGCGCCCGTCGTACAGGTGCCGGGGGCCGGACAGGCTGTCCGCCCAGTTCAGGCCGTCGTAGAAGTCATAGGCCCGGGCCCTTAAGTAAACGTCCTCATAGGGCTCGCCGGTGACCGTCATCACCGGGGCCTTGTCCGGCCGGGCCCTGCCGCCCAGGCGGGTGCCCAGGGGCTGCCAGCCCTCGCCGGCCATGGAGAAAGCGTCCCGTTCCTCGGTGAAGAACAGGTAATCGGCGGTGCGGTCCCGCACGTCCCGGGCGAAGCGGCTCATGTCCTCCTGCACGGTGCCCTGGGGCGGGATCACCAGATAGGCGATCAGCGGCACCGCCACGGCCAGGGGCAGGGCGTGCCAGGGCCGGCCGTGACCGGCGGCGAAGATCAGTATCAGCCCGGCCAGGGCCGGCAGGGCATAGATGAGCAGCGCCCTGTCCCGGCTGAATACCGTCAGCAGCACCAGGCCCGTGACCACCGCCGCGGCCGTAAGGGGCAGGTTCTCCTCCATGGCCAGGGCCGCGCAGCACAGGCTGATCAGGGCGGACACCATCACCGCCAGATCCGCCCGGTAGGGCAGGGAGGCCCCGAAGACGCCGCGGCACTCCAGCACACGGCTGAGCACCGCCTGCACCCATTCGCGCACCAGGCCCATATTATTCAGATACAGCGCCGCTTCCGCCGCGGGGATCAGGAGCAGCAGCCACTTCCATTTCCCTTTGAGCAGTGAGCCCGCGAGGGTCAGCCCCACCGCCGTCACGGCGGACGTGATCAGGCAGACCCTTTCCAGCCCGCTGCCGATGAGCGCCCCGGCGGCCGTCAGGCTCAGCCCGGAGGAGAGCAGGAAGGCGGTCAGGCACCGCCACAGGATCTCCCGGAGATGACTACGGCGTAACATAGCACACCTCCACCATATAATGCTGCAGCCGGGCCACCAGGGGATCCCGCTCGGCCGTTTCCGCGTTGAAGGTCACGTAATACATCGTGGCCCCCGGCCCCTGCTGCCTGAGGCGGCCGGCGGCCTCCACCACTTCGGGCGTCAGCCGGGTGGTCACGATCCCCACGGAGCCCGTCTTTTTCATGTTCCTCGCTTCCAGGAGCAGGATCCTGTCGAAGGCCCCCTGCCCTTCGGGCGTCTGGCGGGCCAGCATCTCCCTTAATGTGTCCAGGGCCTCGGCCCCGTCCGAGGAAAAGGTGCCGCCGCCCCCGTAGAAGGGCACCCGCACGGGGGATCCCTTCATCAGGTGGATCTTCGCCACGGAGCACACGGTCTCGCTCACCGTGTCCTTCAACCGCAGGGCCTTTTCCCGGTCCCCGTCCTTCTCCTCCGGCTCGTAGGGGTCGGGGATCAGCAGGATGTCCGGCGGCGCGGGGGTCTCATACTGGCGCACCAGCAGCTCCTGCTTGCGGTAGCTCAGTTTCCAGTGCACCCGCTTCAAAGCGTCCCCCGGCTGATACTTGCGCACATCCTCGGGGGAGGCGTAGTCCTCCTGGGTGTGGTTGAGCAGGCTGCGGCCCTCATCCCCCGCCGCCACATCCATCTCCTGCATCTCAAAGGGCACGGGGAGCACGTACACGATCTGTGTCTCCGGCACCGCCGCTGTCACGCGGAACAGCCCGAAGGCGTCGGTGATCAGGGCCTCTTGAAGGCCGCACGCAAAGGCGCCCACGTGATGCGTGGGCAGCACCGCGTCCAGGATATTTTCTTTGAACGCTTTGAGGCGCATGGCGGCGGGCCTCGCGCCCTCCCCGCAGCGGATCAGGAGCGCCGCTTCTGAGATGGGCAGCGGGCAGCGGTGATCGATCTGGACGGCCATATGCACCGGGCCGCCCCGGTCCACCCGCCTTTCCCGCACCGCCACGGCGCATTTGAGCGTGGCCTTCAGCCAGATGACCGTGATCAGCCCCAGCAGGCACAGCGCCGCCGATGAAAAAAACAGCAGGTAATACAGCCCCTGCCCCGTGCTCATGCCCAGGGCCAGGGCCGTCATGGCCAGCGGCAGCAGGATGAGGCTCCTTAAAGTCATCCGATCCTGCCTCCCGGCACCGGCACCGTGTTCAGGATCTGCCCGAGCACGTCCTCCGGGCGGATATTCTTCATCCGGGCCTCCGGCATCATGATGAACCGGTGGCACATCACATTGGGCGCCATCCGGCGGATATCGTCCGGCAGCACATAGTCCCTCCCGGCGATCAGGGCGCTGGCCTGGGCGGCGCGCAGCAGGGCGATGCCGCCCCGGGGGCTCACCCCCAGCTGCAGCGACTCATGCCGCCGGGTAGCCGCCACGATGTTCGCCACATAGCTGCGGGCCTCAGGGCTGCAGTACACGTTCCCCACCTGCTCCTGCAGCCGCAGGATATCCGCGGCGGCGCACACGGGCTCCATGGTCTGCATCGGGGTGACGGCGCCGGTGTACTTCTCCAGCATGTTGATCTCCTCCTCCACGGAGGGATAGCCGATGGAGATGCGCATCATGAACCGGTCCATCTGCGCCTCCGGCAGGGGATAGGTGCCCACGAAGTCCACGGGGTTCTGGGTGGCCATGACCATGAAGGGCTTGGGCAGGGCGTGGGTCACCCCGTCCACGGTGGCCTGGCCCTCCTCCATCACCTCCAGCAGCGCGCTCTGGGTCTTGGGGGACGTGCGGTTGATCTCGTCGGCCAGCACGATCTGGCTCATCACCGCGCCCGGGCGGAATTCCGTCTCGCCCGTCCTGATGTTCACCATGGTGTACCCCGTCACGTCCGACGGGGTCACGTCCGGCGTGAACTGGATGCGTTTGAAGCTGCACTGAAGGCTCTTGGCCAGGGCGGAAGCCAGGGTGGTCTTGCCCACGCCGGGCACGTCCTCGATCAGCACGTGGCCCTTGCAGATCAGGGCGATGAGCATCAGCTCGATCACCTTCTCCTTGCCCACGATGGCCTGCTGGATATTATGCTGCAGCGCGTAGATCAGCGATCCGGACTGGGGCTTTCCCACCGGGTCCATCCTCGCGGCGCGGTCCTGATAAAGCATGGCGTCTCCTTTCCGTCCATAAGAGGGACTCAGGATGATTATATCGCGTCCCGAAAAATATCGCAACGCCCCCGGCAAGACTGTAACAATTGATCCCCGGGCCGGCCCACCCCCTTTTCAATCGGCGGGGATATCATGTATAATGAGGCATCGATATCCCATACCCGTTCATCCCCTCACGAAAGGAAGCGATCATAAGTGAAGCACCGCCTTCTGACGGCCGCGGCCGCCCTGCTCCTCGTCCTCTCCCTGTGCGCCCTGGGCCTAACGGAAACGCCCGCGGAAACGGACGTCACTTTTTACGACAGCGGCGTCACCTATTCCTTCGGGGACGGCGCCGCGCTCTACTCCGTCGGCAGGCCCCTGACGGCGCCCGAAGGCGGCCCCCGGCTGGGCGGCGGCACCGGGGATATCGTCTTCAGCGGCGAGCCCGGTTCCTCCCTCCCCGCCCCGGGGAACTTCGCCCCGGAGGATGACGACACGGCCTCTTTCTCCGGCGAAACGCTCTTCGCCAACGAGGAAAAGGCCCCCGCCCAGCTCACCATCGAGGACATCCAGGCCATGAACCCTGGCTCCACGGTGGTGGACATCTACTCCAACGAGGGCTATCTGTCCCTGCTGCTGGGCAGATTCTACGACCAGAAGGTCACCAACGAGGAGGACGGCATCAAGGCCATCCAGGGCATGGTGTCCCTCCTGGGCCTCACCAAGGGCTGCGAGTTCTTCGCCGTCTATTCCGAGAGGAGCAACACCGGCTACACCTTCTACACCTACCAGCAGCGCTACGGCCGGGTGACACTGCGCTACGCGACCTTAAGGATCATCGTGGACCCGGAGGGCTATACGGCGGGCCTTTCCTGCTCCTTCGTGCCCAACGTGGGCACCGCCTCGCCGGACCCCGCCCTCACCGCCGACATGGCCCTTGAGATCGTGAAGCGGAAGTACGCGGACCAGGGCCTCACCTTCTTCCCCGACAAGACCGTGAACGTGGCCGCCCCGTTCCAGAGCCGCATCTTCGACTGCTATGTCATCTATACCAGCAATCCCTTCGTGACCGCCTCCTTCGACATGCCCTACCTGGAGCACTACGTGACCACCTCCGGCGAGTACGTGACCGCCATCCCCACCTGCGACTTCGTCAGCGGCAACGAGACGGTGATGGGCAACGACGCCTATTTCGAGGGCATGGAGGTCCACCGCTGCGCCACCCGGGTCACCCTGGAGGACGGCACCAAACGGGACGTGGACGTGCCCGTGTGCTATAACCCGAACGACGGCCTGTACTACCTGATGGACCCGGTCCGCAAGATCGCCGTGGCCCAGTACTACGAGTTCAATTATGAAAACCGGGTCCTCTTCGTCACCAGCCCCACCCCGGACGGCTGGTCGAAAAACAACCTGATGGCCTACGCCAACTACATCATCATCTACGACTTCTACGCCGATCACGGCATCCGCTCCGTGGACGGCTTCGAAACCCCCATCCTGATCACCGTGGGCTGGTGCGACCAGAACAGGAAGCCCGTGGACAACGCCTGCTTCTACGGCGTCATCAACGGCTGGGCCTGCTTCGGCATCTCGGACATCAACCACTACGGCGACGCCCTGGACGTGGTGGGCCACGAGTACACCCACGGCGTCACCCGCCAGAGCATGCAGAGCGTCCTGTACCGCAACGAGACCGGCGCCATCAACGAGGCCTACAGCGACATCATGGGCAACCTGGCGGAGATGAGCCTGGACCTGACCGAGGACCGCACCTGGCTGGTGGGGGAAAAGACCGGCGCGCCTGCCCGGGACATGCGGGACCCCAACCGGTTCCGCCAGCCCGCCTACGTGGGCGACCAGTACTACAAGCCGTCGGTGATCTATCCCTACAGCGACATCAACGACAACGGCGGCGTCCATGACAACAACTCCCTCCTGGGGCACATCGCCTACCTGATGGGCCAGACGGACATGACCTACGAGCAGCAGATCTCCATGTGGCTCACCGCCATCGAGATCATCACCCCCCGGTCCGACTACAGCGACCTGCACGGCGCCCTGCTCTTCTCCCTCAAGATCAACGGCATGCTGGAGGCCTACGGCCCCGCCCTCAACAAGGCTTTCGCGGCCTCCGGCCTCAACGAGGACTGGAACGAGACCTACATGGACACCACCAAGCCCGGCTGCGGCCGGGTGACCCTCATGGCCGGCGAGGACCTTGCCCAGTGCGCAGCCGCCGTGGTCTTCTACGACGCCGCCTCCGGGAAACTCGCGGACGTGGCCTATCCGGACTTTAACGGCCTGGTCTCCCTCCTGCTGCCCGAGGGCAGCTACACCGCCAAGTTCGTGATCCTCAATGTGGACGGCGGCTATGACTGGTACAGCTACACCGGCAGGGCCTGGGCGCCCTCGGGCAGGCTGACCGCCATCACCGTCAAGGCCGGCACCGTCACCCAGCTCCCGGGCCCCGGCGAGGACGCCGGCTACGGCGAGATCGAACTGGTGCCCTACGACGGGGGCTATTTCTCCATGCTGGTGCCCGACGGATGGACCGTGGACATCAACGGCCAGTACACTTCCTTCTCCTTCAAGCTGGTGGATCCGGACAACCCCAGCACCGAGATCTTCTACTACGCCGGCCTGGCGCCCTACCACAAGAACGAGCCCTCCCGCAAGTACTGGGCCCAGGCCGACCTGATGATGGGGGACGGGCCCGTCCTGTCCACCAGCCACGACATCATCGGCATCCTGGACTGCTGGGCCTACACCATCGAGTACCAGAAATACTATGAGAAGCAGTATTACCCGGATCTGTACAACATCGATTTCGTGGGCGGCACCTACTTCAAGGGCGTCTACTCCCAGCGGGTGCCCGGCACCATCGAGTCCGCCTGCTTCGCCACCTGCGACACCAACTGGGACACCGGCTGCTACCTGACCATCACCTCTTCCCTTCTGGACTACGACATCTACGGCAATCACGGCGGCAAAATGTTCTACACCTGCCGGGACCTGTTCGGCATCCTGGCCCCCGCCGACCGGTATGAGGACGTGTTCGACACCCTCACCGAGTGCCTCCTGTCCTTAAGGTTCACCGACGGGTACATCAAGTCCTCCCAGAGAGTGGATCCCATGGCCAGCATGAAGGAGATCATCGAGGGCGAGAAGCTCCTGGTCAACATCCTGTCCAACGTGTACCGCAAGTACGGATACTGAATCCCAGAGATAAAGACCCGCCCCGGAGAGTTTTCCCCGGGGCGGTGTCATATCAAGGGCCATATCTTTACAGTATCAGTTTACAGCTTCAGTGCCTTCTCCCTGATCAGGAACAGGGCGTTGAGGGCGTCCATGGGGGTCATGGCCAGCACGTCCATGGCCCGGATCTCCTCGATGAACTCCGTTTCCGGCACGTGCATCAGGTCCACCTGGCGCTGTTTGGCCTTTTCTGCCGTGAGGATGTTCTGCCCCAGGCTGTTCTGGTCGCTGTTCTGCACCTCCAGGCGCTTCTCGATCTGCTGGGCCCGGGCCACCACGCTGCCGGGCACACCGGCCAGACGCGCCACGTAGATGCCGAAGCTCTTGTCCGCGCCGCCGGGCCGGATCTTTCTGAGGAACAGCACCTCCTCGCCCATCTCCTTCACCGCCACGCAGTAGTTCACCACGCCCTCCAGGTGGCCCTGGAGCTCGGACAGCTCATGATAGTGGGTGGCGAAGAGGGTCTTGGCGCCGCATTTCTTTTTGTCGCACAGGTACTCCACCGCCGACCAGGCGATGCTCAGCCCGTCAAAGGTGCTGGTGCCCCGGCCGATCTCGTCCAGGATCACCAGGGACTTTTCCGTGGCGTTCCGCAGGATGTAGGCCATCTCGCTCATCTCCACCATGAAGGTGGACTGGCCGCTGGCCACGTCATCGGAAGCGCCCACCCGGGTGTACACGCAGTCCACCAGGGAGATGTCCGCCTCGTCCGCGGGCACGAAGGAGCCCATGTGGGCAAGGAGCGTGATCAGCGCCACCTGGCGCATATAGGTGGATTTGCCCGCCATGTTGGGGCCGGTGATGATGTGCATCCGCCGGTCCCCCAGGTCCATCTGCGTGTCATTGGGCACGAACTCCCCGGCGGGCATGTTCGCCTCCACCACCGGGTGCCGCCCGTTGAGGATGGTCAGCGTCCCCTCCTCGTTGATCCGGGGACGGACATAGCCCCTCTGCACGGCGCAGGTGCTCAAAGACAGCAGCGCGTCCAGGGCCTTGTACGCCTCGGCGGTCTCCTTGAGCCGGTTGAGGTGCCGCGCCACCTCGGCGCGCACCCCGTCAAAGAGCTCCGTCTCCAGCCGCAGCGACCGCTCCCGGTTGTGGGTGAGCCGGTTCTCCAGCTCCTCCAGCTCCGGCGTGGTGAAGCGCTCGGCGTTGGTCAGGGTCTGCCGGCGCCGGTACCTTTCCGGCACCAGGGCATAATTGGACTTGGTCACCTCGATGTAGTAGCCGAACACCTTGTTGTACTGCACCTTGAGGTTTTTGATCCCCGTTTCCTCCCGTTCCCGGGCCTCCAGGTCCGACAGGTACTTCACGCCGTTGCGGCTCATTTGGCGCATCTCGTCCAGCTCGGGGCTGTAGCCCTCCCGGATAAGGCCGCCCTCGGTGAGGAGCACCGGCGCGTCCGGATCCACGGCTTTTTCAAGCAGTTCCGTCAGCTCCGCGCAGGGATCGATCTTCTCCGTGAGGGGCATGAGGGCCTCCCCGCCCATGCCGGAGAGCAGCGCCTTCACCGCCGGCGCCTCCTTGAGGGACCGGCACAGGGCCAGGCAGTCCCGGGCGTTGAGGCTGTGATAGCTCACCTTGGTGAGCAGCCGCTCCATATCATAGACCTTTTCCAGGCTCTCCCGCACGGCGCGGGCCTCCATGGGGGAGGAGACGAAAGCCTCCACGGCGCTCAGCCGCTCCTCGATGGCGTCCCTTTTCATCAGGGGCTTCTCCACCCAGGCGCGCAGCTGGCGCGCGCCCATGGCGGTCACGGTGTGGTCCAGCACCTGCAGCAGGGTGCCCCAGCTCGAGCGGTCCCTCAGGGACTCGGTGAGCTCCAGGTTGCGCCTCGTGGCGGGGTCCAGGGCCATATAGTCGCCCTCGCGGCAGATCTTAAGACCGGTGATATGCTCCAGGCCGTTCTTCTGGGTGCTGCTCAGATAGTGGAGCAGGGCGCCGGCGGCCCGCACGGCCTCCCGGTGCTCCCGCCCCAG
>CACZOZ010000159.1:0-2064 GCA_902782865.1 uncultured Eubacteriales bacterium | reverse complement strand
TCTCAGGGCCGCGGTCCTCCACCGGATCCCCGCCCCGTCAGCGGAAAAAGTCCTCTGCCGCGGCGTGTTTGACGCTCGAGGGCACATAGACCTGTCTCACGTCGTCGGGCACATTCTCAAGCAGCCCTATGATCCAGCTCTTCACCACCGTGCGGGTCTCGGACGAGCGCCATTTTTCGCAGTTCTCGTCATTAAGGAGCCTTTGGCTCTCATCCTTCGTCATTTCCCCGCCGGCGAAGAGCATGTAAGCGGATACATACCATTCTACGGCGCCCTCGTCATGGGCGTAGGGGGTGGAGGCCAGCGCGCCCAGAGCCATCTGCCGGCCCAGGGAAAGGGCGTCTTTCCTCATCCCGAGGAATGTGACGGATCCCTCGCTGAAGAGCCGCTGCGTGCGCCAGGTGAAAGCGCCGCCGTCCCTCTCAAGGATGCCGGCGCAGCCGGGATACATGTGGGGCTGCCCCACCGTGATCTGCCTGAGGCCCTCCGCTTCCACGGTGGCGAAGCCGTGATCATGGCCGCACAGGTACAGCCCCGCGCCGTATTCTCTCAGCAGATTTGAAAGGGCGGCGGCCCCCGGCGTGCGCGCGTCCCGCGCCCTGGGCAGGATGGGATGATGCCCGCACACCAGCACCGGTGTCCCGTCCGGCAGGGAGGAGAGCACCTCCCGTATCCAGGTCAGGGTCCTTCCTCCGATGCCCCCGTCCGCTGGGAGGGACCCGGACGGATCATGCAGGTTCGTGTCCAGCATGATGAGGCAGGTGCCCTTTTCCGTCATGACCGCGTGACCGGCGGTGGCCGTGTCCCGGCTGAAGGCGCTTTGAGGGCCGTAAGCGCCGTACAGGTTCAAAAATCCTCTGGGTCCGAAGGGACGGGTATAATCGTGATTGCCGGGGATCAGATAGACCGCCGCGCCCGTGTCCTCCCGGATCCGGCGCACCCACGCGAGCACCAGGTCGTGTTCTTCGGGATGGCTGTTGTTGGTGTTGTCCCCCAGCAGCAGCACCGCGTCCTTTCCCTTCGCGGCTTTTATGACCGCGTCCCAAACGGCCGCCTGGTCCCGGGAGTTCTCCGTGATATGGGTGTCGGATACCACCAGGAAGCTCTCGGCCGCGCCCGGAAGGGCGGTGAGGATCCCCGCCAGCAGCAGGGCGAGCGGCAGGAAAGATCTGAATATCTTTGTCATCCGGTCTCCGGTCTTCAGTTTTCTCATCCTTTCAGCAGATCCCTTTGCCGTATCAGCTCATCCCGGACGGCGCCGAACCCGCCCGCGCTCTGGGCCGTCGTGCCCCATGCCTGCCCCGGGGCGCTGTTTCCACCGAGCGCCGCGGTCACCTGAGCGGCGGCTTTTTGTATCCCGGCCAACTCCTGTCTGCCCGCCGCCGACAGCTTTCCCGCCTTGTCGTGCTTTTCCATCTCATCCAGGGTATCGATCAGGTCATCCAGGTCCTCCCCGTCGATCCGGCCCTTCTGCGCCGATTGGAAGTACTCCAGCAGCTTCTCCTTGAGGGCGCCGCAGGTATCGTTGATCCGCGCCGCTTCCTTTTCCGCCGCCAGGTCCTCTTTGGTCTTTCCCCTGTTCCGGAATTTCTTTCTGCACCACAGGGCCAGGGCGGTGAGGATCCCCAGGGAAACGCTCCCCGCCTCCAGGATGGCGTCCTCGTTGATCCTGTTTTTCGACCCGTCATAATGGGCGGCGGACCAGAGCTTTTCTTCCGCGCCGAGCTTTCTGATCAGCTCCGGATCGATCGTGATGTTCATTGGGTCCATGTTATGTTCCTCCGGTCAAGACCCTAAGTCTTTGCGGCCGCTGCCGGCCGGGGAAAATGATACCACACTTTTCAAAAAGAATAAACGCCCCCGCGGTCAGATCGCGGGGGCGTGCCGGCCGTCAGGCGCGGCCGGTATGTCGGGTCACTTCTTTGGGCTCAGCAGCATTTCCCGCCGCACAGGGGAGCCTTGCCCGTGTCCTTCTGTGCGAAATCGAAGTACCGCTTCGCGTTCCGGTAGCTGATATCCTTGACGATCTCCTTGAGGGTGTCCATGTCCTCCGGATAGAAGCCT
>CACZOZ010000158.1:0-11936 GCA_902782865.1 uncultured Eubacteriales bacterium | reverse complement strand
GGGTGAACACCTGGGAGAGCTGCCGGGCCTTCCCGCCGTGGAAGCAGTTCATGATCCACTCCATGGCCTACAGGACGCAGCTGCTGCGGGATATGGGCCTGGTGCTGCCCAAACACACTTTTTACGAGGACAACCTGTACATCTACCGCCCGCTGCCGTACGTCAAAAAGATCCTCTACCTGGACAGGCCCCTGTACGGATATTTCATCGGCCGGGCGGATCAGTCGGTCAACGACAAGGTGATCGTCAAGCGCCTTTCCCAGGTCACGAACATCGCCCGGGAGATGATCACATCCTATCCCTGGCGTAAGATCGCGGCGCAGCCGAAGCATCTGCGGGACTACATGCTCTCGAACATCGCGGGCCAGATGTACACCACATCCGCTCTGCAGTATCTGGGCGGTGAGGAGGGGCGCCGGATGAACCGGGAGCTGCGCGAGGCGGTCAAGGCCTACGACGCGGAACTGTACCGCCGCCTGAAACACACCCTGGCCGCCGGGGTCACGATGCTGCCCGGCGCTCTGGGGCGGGGGCTCACGGTAGCCAGCTACCGCGCCGGCCGCAGGATGATCCGTTTCTGACGCTCCGTTTCTTTGACAAATGACGTATGTGTGATATAATCCCTTGGTATTTGTGAGGAGGTAGACCCATGCCGGAGAAGATAAAACGCAACGACCGTATGGCGGCCATGGCGCAGGTGCTGTGCTCCACGCCCAACCGTATCTACCCCTTCACATATTTCTGCGATATGTTCGACACGGCCCGCTCCACCGTGAGCGAGGACGTGGACCTGCTGGAGAAGGCCTTTTCCCGGTTTTCTCTGGGCCGGGTGGAAACGGTCATCGGCGCCGCGGGCGGCGTGCGCTACCGCCCCGTCGGCGGGGACGGCGGGCGCCGCGAGGCCCTGGAGGATATCTGCGTGCGCCTTTCCGAGCCGGACAGGCTCCTGCCCGGCGGGTATCTCTACCAGTCGGACGTGTTCACCCAGCCCGAGTCCCTGAAGCTCATGGCGGAGATCATCGCCGGCGCGTCCTATTACACGGCGCCTGACTTCGTCCTCACCATGGAGACCAAGGGGATCCCCCTGGCCATGATGACCGCCCAGGCCATGGGCGTGCCCCTGAGGATCGCCCGCCACACCAACAAGGTGTACGAGGGCAGCACGGTGAGCATCTCCTACGTGAGCGCCAACGGGCGGGTGGACACCATGAGCCTGTCCCGGCGCGCGGTCCGGGAGGGCGGCAGGGCCCTGATCGTGGATGATTTCATGCGGGGCGGCGGCACGGTGCGGGGGCTTATCTCCCTGATGCGGGAGTTCAACGTGGAGGTCACGGGCATCCGGATCGGCCTGGCTGTGGCGGATGTGCCCATGGAGGACGACCGGTTCAAGTCCCTGATGACCATGAGCGGCGGCCGCGGCGGGGAACCGCTGTGCCTGAAGGTAGCTGACTGGGTGCGCTGAGCGCACTGACGAATATATGGAGGGTGTATATGGGAATTCTTGAGGAACTGAGCAGCATCGCGGCGCAGGCCCGGCAGGAAATGCTGGCGGCCGCGGATATGCAGTCTCTGGAGCAGGTCAGGGGAAAGCTGCTGGGCAAAAAAGGCAGCCTGACGGCGCTTCTGCGCTCCCTGGGCACCGTGTCCCCGGAGGACAGGCCCCGGATCGGGCAGATGATCAACGAGAACCGTGAAAAGGTGGAAAAGCTCCTGGAGGAAAAGCGCAGCGAGCTGGCCTCCAGGGAAAAGGAGCTCCGCCTTCAGAAGGAAGCGGTGGACGTGACGGAGCCCCGGGACCTGCCGGAGATCGGCCAGATCCATCCCACGCAGCTGGTGCTGCGCGAGGTGCTGGACTGCTTCACCGGCTTGGGCTTCCAGGTGGTGGAGGGCCCGGAGGTGGAGCTGGACAAGTACAACTTCGAGTACCTGAACCTGCCCAAGAATCATCCCGCCAGGGACGCTCAGGACACCTTTTATGTCGAGGACAACGTGGTGATGCGCACCCACACCTCCCCGGTGCAGGCCCGGGTGATGCTCACCCAGAAGCCGCCCATCCGGGTGGTGTGCCCCGGCCGCGTGTTCCGCGCCGATGAGATCGACGCCACCCATTCCCCCGTGTTCCATCAGATCGAGGGCCTGGTGATCGACGAGAACGTCACGATGGGCGACCTCAAGGGCACCCTGGACGCCTTCGCCAGGAAGCTGTACGGCGCGGACATCACCACCCGCTTCAGGCCGTCCTTCTTCCCCTTCACGGAGCCTTCCGCCGAGGTGGACCTGACCTGCTTCAACTGCCGCGGCAAGGGCTGCAAGATGTGCAAGGGCACCGGCTATATCGAGGTGCTCGGCTGCGGGATGGTGAACCCGAAGGTGCTTGAGATGTGCGGCATCGATCCGGAGAAGTATTCCGGATTCGCTTTCGGCATCGGCCTGGAGAGGATCACCCTTCTGCGCTACGGCATCACGGACATGCGGCTGCTGTATGAGGGCAATCTCAGGTTCCTCAGGCAGTTCAGGGGTTAAGGAGGCGGCATATGAAGATCGCGATGGATTGGCTGCGTGATTATACGCAGATAAGTGTTTCGGACGCGGAATACGAGAGCGCCATGGTCATGGCCGGCGACGGCGTGGAGGGCATGGACGAGCTGGGCGGCGATGTCAAAGGCGTGGTCGTGGGCCGCGTGCTGACCTGTGAGAAGCATCCCGACAGCGACCATCTCCACGTGTGCACGGTGGACGCCGGCACGGGCGAGATCCTTCAGATCGTCTGCGGCGCGCCCAATGTGGAGGCGGGCATCCTGGTGCCCGTGGCAATGATCGGCGCCGAGCTGCCGGGCGGCATCGTCATCAAAAAGGGTAAGCTGCGGGGCGTGGAGAGCCAGGGCATGCTCTGCTCTTCCGATGAGCTCAATATCCCGGTGGAGCTGTACCCCTCCGTGGGCAGCGCCGGGCTGATGATCCTTCAGGAGGACTACCCCCTGGGCATGGATATCCGGGACGTGGTGGGCCTCAAGGGCACGGTGGCGGATTTCGAGATCCTGGCCAACCGGCCGGACTGCCTGAGCGTATGGGGCATGGCCCGGGAGACCGCCGCCGTGCTCAAAACGCCGCTGAAGCTGCCCGAGATCACCGTGAAGGAAGGCCCCGGGCCGGACATCCATGAGTATGTGAGCGTCTCGGTGGAGGACAGCGTGCTGTGCCCCCGCTACACCGCCCGCGTGATCAGGAACGTCAAGGTGGGCCCGTCCCCCCTGTGGCTCCGCCAGAGGCTCCATGCCTCGGGGATGCGCTCCATCAACAATATCGTGGACATTACCAACTACATCATGCTGGAGACCGGGCATCCCATGCACGCCTTCGACCTGGACAAGGTGAAGGGCCGGAAGGTGATCGTGCGCCTGGCCCGGGAGGGCGAGCCTCTGACCACCCTGGACGGCAAGGAATACGTGCTCACCGGCCGGGAACTGGCCATCTGTGACGAGCAGGGCCCCACGGGCCTGGCGGGCATCATGGGCGGCGAGGAGAGCGAGATCACCGATGAGACCCGGCAGGTGATGTTCGAGTGCGCGGCCTTCGACAGGACCTCCATCCGCCTCACGGCCCGGCGCTTCGGCTTCAGGACGGAGTCCTCCGGCCGGTTCGAGCGGGGCGTGTCTCCCCGCACCGTGGCCGAGGCCATGGCCAGGGCCTGCCAGATGGTGGATATGCTGGAGGCGGGCGATGTGGCCCCCGGCATGATCGACCTGTATCCCGCGCCCCTCAAGGACGTGACCGTCCGGGTGCCCGTGGACTACATCAACCGCCGCACCGGCGTGACCCTCACCGGTGAGGAAATGAAGGAGATCCTGGAGAGGCTGTACTTTACCACCGAGCTCAAAGACGGCGTCCTCACCGTGACGGCGCCCGCTTTCAGGCAGGACGTGGAAGGCAAGGCGGACATCTCCGAGGAAGTGCTGCGCCTGGCGGGCTATGACAGGATCCCCTCCACGGGCCTCAAGGGCGAGAGCATGCAGGGCGCGCTCAACGCCAGGATCGAGCGCCATCAGTGGCTGGAGGATATCCTCAGCGGCCTGGGTTTCTATGAGTGCATGAACTATTCCTTCATCTCCAGGAAAAATCTGGAGCAGCTGGGCCTCCCGGCGGACGATCCGCGGCTCAAGCCCGTGGTGCTGCGCAACCCCCTGGGCGAGGATACGGCGTGCCTGCGCACCACGATGCTCTGCGGCCTGATGCGCTCCGTGGGCCAGAACCAGCGCGGCGGCAATTCCTACGGCCGGCTGTATGAGATCGGCAACCGTTACGACGGCGAGAAGAAGACCGATGAGGGGCTTCCCGTGGAGCATGACACCATGGCCTACGCCGTGTGGGGCCCCGGGGAGGATTTCTTCTCCGCCCGCGTGGTGGCCGAGGCGATCCTCAAGCGGCTCGGCATCGCCTACACCGTGGAAAAGACCGGTGAGGCGGAATATCATCCCGGCCGGCGCTGCTCTCTTAAAGCCCGCAGCGGGGAAACGCTGTGCGTGCTGGGCCAGGTGTATCCTGACGTGGCGGAGAACTATGACATGGACGGCACCACCTGTCTGTGCGAGATGGATCTGGACACGGTGTTCTCTCTGGCCAGGGAAATGGAGCATGTGAAGGTGCTGTCCCGCTTCCCGGCGGTGGAGCGTGATCTGGCGCTGGTCATGGACGAGAGCGTGCCCCTGGGCCCGCTGATGGACGCGATGCGCAAGAAGTGCGGCGTGTGCCTGGAGGACATCCGGCTCTTCGATGTGTTCCGGGGCATCCAGGTCGGCCCGGGCCGCAAGTCCGCGGCGTTCAAGATGACCTTCCGTCATCCGGAGCACACCCTGACCGACGAGGAGATCGTCACCCTGACCAACAAGGCTCTGGAGGCGGCCGCGGCCGGCGGTGCCGCGCTCCGTCTGTAACAGGACAATGAAGCTTCGGGGCATCGGGCTGACCGGTGCCCTTTTTCACACAAAACGGGAGGGATAAACATGCTGACCCAGCTGCTTTCGGCGGACACGGCGGCCATCCGTGTGGGGGGAGAGCTCCTGGCCCAGGGGGCCCTGGTGGGCTTTCCCACGGAAACGGTCTACGGCCTGGGCGCCAACGCCCTGGACGCGGAAGCCGTCAGGCGCATATTCATCGCCAAGGGACGGCCCCAGGACAATCCCCTGATCGTCCATGTGGCGGATAAGGAGGACGCGTTCCTCTACGGCAGGGAAACGCCCCTGGCGCGGACCCTGGCGGAGGCCTTCTGGCCCGGTCCCATGACCCTCCTGATGAAAAAAGACCCGGTGATCCCCGATGTGACCACGGCGGGCCTGAAGACCGTGGCGCTGCGCTGCCCCAATCATCCGGTGGCCCTCGCCCTGATCCGGGAAGCAAGGGTGCCCGTGGCGGCGCCGTCCGGCAATCTGTCGGGGCGGCCGAGCCCCACCACCGCCGCGCATATGTACGCCGATATGGCCGGCAGGATCCCCCTGATCCTGGACGGCGGCGCGTGCCGCGTGGGCGTGGAGTCCACGGTGGTGGACGTGACGGGGGATACGCCGGTGGTGCTCCGGCCCGGCGGGATCACCCCCGCGATGATCAGCGCCGCCGCCGGGAAATGCCGCGTGGCCGACAGCGTGATGAGGCCCCTCAAGGAGGGGGAGGAGGCGCCGTCCCCCGGGATGAAGCACCGGCATTACGCGCCCAAAGGCCGCCTCACCGTGGTGTGCGGCGGGGAGGAAAACGTGATCAGGCGGGTGCGTCAGATCTATGACGAGGGCGGCAGTGCCTGCATCCTGTGCGCCGACAGTCATTTGAAGGAATACGCTCCCCGGCGGGCCATGGGCTTCGGGGATACGGACGCCCAGGCGGCCCACAGCCTCTTCGCCCTCTTAAGGCAGATGGACGACATGGGCGTGGAACGGATCGTCTGCGAGGGCTGTGAGGCGCAGGGCGTGGGCCTGGCCGTGATGAACCGCCTGGCCCGGGCCGCCGCCTTCGACGTGGAAACGGTCTGAATCATCGTCAAAACCGGAAAAGCGATACGCGGGACGGACAGGGATCCAAGCCCTGCCCGTCCCGCGCCTGTCATGTGATGACCGGTCCGTTTTAAGAAAGGTTCCTGCATGAAGAAAAGAGATCGAAACGAATATAAACTTTTGACGGGGCTGTTTTTCAGGCTCCTGCCCTATCAGGTGCTCCTGATCGTCATCAGCGCCGTCAACGGGATCGTGGACAGCCTGTACGCCAGCAACGCCATCGGCAAGACGGCCATGAGCGCCATCGGGCTCTTCGGCCCGCTCAACCATTTCCTGTACGCGATGAGCATCATGATGGTCAGCGGCGCCCAGATGCTATACGGAAGGTACCTTGCCAGGGACCGGCAGAAGATCCACAGCCTGTTCACGGTGGATATCCTGTTGTCCGCCGGATTGTCCCTGCTCACTTCCGCGGTGCTGGTGCTGGGCGTGGTCACGAAGGCGACACGGCTGTTCGTCGCGGTCGAGCCGGACCTGACGATGCTCAACGATTACATCCTGGGCCAGGCCATCGGGATCCCCGCCCTGGTGGTGGGGCAGCAGCTGTTCGCCTTCCTGTCCCTGGAGAACCGCAGGAAGCTCACCATGGCCGCCAGCGTCGCCTGCTTCGCGGTGAACGGGGCGCTGGACCATCTGTTCATCGTCTCCCTCGGCATGGGCACCTTCGGCCTGGGGCTCAGCTCCTCCGTCTCCGGATGGGTGTTCCTGGGCATACAGGCGGTTTATTACCTGAGGGGGAAGTCCGAGTGGAAATTCTCGCTGCGCAAAGTCGAGTGGGGGAACGCGTTTCAGATCGCGAAGCTGGGATATCCCGGGGCCCTTTCCCGGTTCGTGGAGATGTTCCGCTGCCTGATCGTGAACGCCCTCGTGCTGACGCATGTGGGGAGCGTCGGTCTCTCCGCTTTCGCGGCGTCCAATTCCCTGCTGGCGGTGGTCTGGGCCGTGCCCTTCGGCATGGTGGCGGTATCCAGGATGCTCATGAGCATCAGCATCGGTGAGGAGGACCGGCGGTCCCTCAGGGATGTGATGCACATCGCCATGACCCGGGGCATGCTGCTGATGGGTATCATCGTGGCCGCGCTGATACTCGCGGCCGAGCCGCTGACGCGCCTTTTTTACCGGGATGCTGCGGACCCGGTGTATCAGATGACCGTGATGGGCTTCCGGCTGCTGCCGCTGTGCATGCCGCCGGCCATGCTCAGCCTGCATTACGCCAGCTACGCCCAGACGGCTGAGAAGCGGGCCATGTCCGTCGTGCTGCCGGTGATCGACGGCATGGTGGGCGTGGTGCTCTTCAGCTTCATCCTGATCCCGGCCATGGGGATGAACGGGCTGTACCTGGCCAACATCCTCAACGGCGTCCTGTGCGCGGCGGTGATCGCGGCCGGCGCGTGGCTGAGCCTCAAGCGCTTTCCCCGGGATCTGGAGGACCTGATGGCCATCCCCGCGCGCATCGGGGTCCGCCCGGAGGACAGGATCGATCTGAGCGTGCGCAGCATGGAGGAGGTGGTGGCCGTCTCCGGCCGGGTGATCGCCTTCTGCGTGGAAAAGGGCATCGACCGGCGCAGGGCCTTCTTTGCGGGCCTGTGCATGGAGGAGATGGCCGGCAACGTGGTGACCCACGGGTTCAGCAAGGATAAAAAGAAGCACTCCGTGGATATCCGGGTGGCCATGAAGGACGGCGGGGTCATCCTGCGGATCCGGGACAACTGCGCGGCCTTCGATCCTTCCGGCTACGCCCGTCTCATGGAGCTGGACGACAAGGGCAAAAACGTGGGCATCCATCTGGCCTACAGCATCGCCGGGGAGATCAGTTATCAGAACCTTTTGGGCATGAACGTGCTCACCATGCGGATCTGATCAAAGATCCGTGCCTGTTCCCGGTAAGCGGCTTGTTTAAAGGCGCTGTTGCACAAGCAACAGCGCCTTTTGATCACCGGGACGATCGCGTATCGGGAATGATGCTGCTGCTTGGTCCCGCGCTCCGCCCTATGGATCAAAAAGAGGGGAGCCGGCATGACGCCGGCTCCCCATTGGTCTTAAGCTGTTTCGGCCGTCAGGCCGGTAGGATCAATAATTGACCAGGTTGTACTCTTCGATGGCGGTGTTGGCCAGGTTGACCAGCTCTTCCACGCCCTGTTCGGGAGTGAACTCACCGTTGTAGACCTTCTCGGTGACTTCTTCCACGTACTGACGCACTTCGGGGAACACGCTCAGCAGGGAGCCCACGTACGCGGGGCCGGAAGCGTGCAGCTGATCCAGAGCGACCTGGAACTGCGGATACTTCTCGAGGTTGGCCTTGAAGGTCTCGGTGTCAGCAGCGCCGACGTTGATGGGGAAGTAGCCGGTGATGGAGGACCAATAGGCCTGGTTCTCGGCGTTGACGCAGAACTTGATGAAGTCATAGGAGGCATCCATCCTGGCCTGGTCGCCGCTGTCGATGATCCACAGGGTGCCGCCGCCGGTGGAAACGCCGCCCTTGTCATCGGGGTTCACATAGGGGAAGAAAGCGGTGCCCACTTCGAAGCTGTCGCCCACGTTCTTGAGAACGCCGGCCAGGTTCGCGGTGGAAGCCAGCGCCATGGCAGCGCCGCCGCCGCAGAAGGAGTCACGGCCCATCGCGGTTCCGCCGCGCTCGGCGTACAGGATGTAATCCTTGTTGTCCGCGAACTTCTTCCACATGTTGAAGATGTCCAGAGCCGCGCCGTTCTCGCCGAACATGACCTTGGTGGCATAGCTCTCACGGCCGTTGCCGTTGTTCACGTACTCGCGGCCCATCTTGCCGGTCCACTGCTCGAAGAACCAGCCGTAGTTGGAGATGGCCAGGCCGTAGCGGTCCACGGTGCCGTCAGCCTTGTAGGTGGTCAGCTTCTGGGCGGCTTCGATCACGCCGTCGATGGTGGTGGGCACTTCGGTGATGCCGGCCTCTTCAAAGGCGGTCTTGTTGTAGTACAGCAGAGGCGTGGAGCAGTTGAAGGGCATGGAGTTGATCTTGCCATCCACGGTGTAGTAGGCCAGCAGGTTCGGCTCGATCACGCTGGTGTCCCAGCCGTCCTTGTCGATGAACTCCTGCACGGGCTTGATCCAGCCGGAGTCGATGATGAAGCGGGTGCCGATCTCATAGGTGTGCACGATGTCGCAGGGCAGGGCCTGGCCCATGCCGGTCGCCTTCAGCTTGTTGATGGCGTCGTCATACTCGCCTTCATACTGGGCATCGACGAACACTTTGTCCTGGGAGGCGTTGTAGCGGTCCACGATCTCTTTGATGGCGTCCGCGTTCGCGCCGGACAGGGAATACCAGAAGGTCACGGTGACCTTGTCGTCGGCCAGCGCGCTGCCCAGGGACGCGAGCATGATCAGGGCAAGGGCAAGTGCTAACAGTTTCTTCATGTGGGGTTCCTCCTTATATGATTTTTATTTTGAACGACCCTTTGCGGGATCGCCCAGTTCATGGGATGGGGATCAGCCCTTCACGGCGCCGGCCATCAGGCCGTTGATCAGGTTCTTCTGCATGAACACGAAGATGCTCAGGGAGGGCACTAGGCAGACGATGACCGCGGACATGAGCAGGTTGATCTTGTCGGCATCGATATCATACATGGAAGCCACGCCGATCTGCACCGTGCGGACGTTGTCGGAGTTGGTGACCAGCAGGGGCCACAGGTAGTTGTTCCACTGCTGCAGGAAGATGTAGGCGCCCAGAGCGCCCAGGGCCGGGCGGGACAGCGGGACTACGATGGTGGCCAGGAAGCGCCAGTTGTTGCAGCCGTCCAGGCGGGCGGCCTCATGCAGGGACTTGGCGAAGGTCAGGTAGTGCTGCCGCATCAGGAATATGCCCATGGCGCTGCAGCCGTAGGGCAGGATCAGAACATGGTAAGTGTCCAGCCATTTCCAGCTGGAAACGGTCAGGTAGTTGGAGATGATCGTGGCTTCCCAGGGCACCATCATGGTGGCCAGGATGCACATGAACACCAGGTTGCGGCCCTTGAAGTTCAGGAAGGAGAAGGAGAAGGCCGCCATGGAGCAGGTGATCATCTGCAGGATCGTCACGGCGCCGGCCACGATGAAGGAGTTCAGGATGTGGCGGGGGATGGGCGTGGAGGTGAACACCTGCAGGTAGCTGGAAAAGTCAAAGTAGGAGGGGATGAAGCGGTAGTACAGTTCGTCCGCGGGCAGCACGCTCATCATGAACGTGTACAGCAGGGGGATCATGATAAGGGCCACGAAGGGCAGCGCCAGCAGCATCCTCAGCAGGGTCCACAGCGCGTTCTTCTGGCGGCGGTTGAGCCCGGAGCGGGCACGTGTCGCGGTCGTCATTGATAATGCACGCTCCTTCCCTCAGTCCTGAACTGGATCAGGGTGATGATCATGATGATGAGGAACAGGATGATGGACCGGGCGGCGGCGCCGCCGAAACGGAAGTTGCGGAAAGCGTCCAGGTAGATGGAATACACGATGGTGTTGGTGGACTCCATGGGGCCGCCCAGGGTCAGGATCTTGACGATATTGAAGGTCTGGAAGGCGTTGATCACGTCGATGATCACCTGGAAGAACAGCGTGGGGCTGATGCAGGGGATCGTGATGTAGCGGAACTTGTGCCAGCTGTTGGCCCCGTCGATGGAGGCGCTCTCATACAGCTCGCCCGGCACGTTCCTGAAGCCGGCGCTGATGAATATGAAATTGATACCGGTGGCCATCCATACCGCCAGGATACAGATGATGGGGAACGCGTAGGCGACCTCGTTGAGCCAGTTGATGTGGGTGCCCAGGATCTTGTTGAGAAGACCGATCGTGGGGTTGAGGATCATCTTGAAGCTCATGGAGGAGGCGGAGGACGCGATGGCGATGGGCATGGCGAAGATGGCGGAAGCGAAGGCGTATCCCGGGAATTTCTTTTCCGTCAGGAGGGATGTGATGATGCCCATGGCCAGGCCGCCGAGGGTGACGAAGAACACGAAGCGCACCGTCACCCACATGCTGTTCCAGAACTCCCTGCTCCGGGTCCCGGTCAGGATGTCGGCGAAGTTCTTGAACCCGACGAACACCTTGGCGGTGCCGTATTTATCGGTCAGGAAGGTGCTCAGATAGATGGTCTTGCCGAAGGGGAAGAACAGGAAGACACCGAACACAGCCAGTGCCGGGATCAGGAACAGCCAGGGTTCGATGATCTCGTAAAAGGTGCGTTTTCTGCGGCTGATCCTGACGGAGGGTGAGGACGCCCTGGTGACAGACATACTCTCGATCAACTCCTCGCTAATGGGCTGATGGGAGGCTTGAACAGCCTTCCTGGATGCGCGGGATCACGGTTCACCGGGATGAAAGATGATTTTATATCATATGGTAGACTATAGTATAATATAGTCATCCTTTTTCGTCAAGGACGTTTTCCTCTTACCCGCGTTCGCCCGTGCGCACGTACTTGAGCAGGGTGTCCTTGTCCATGCCCTTGATGCCCAGCTCCTCCAGGCCGCAGCCTTCCTTGCGCCAGTCCTTCTCGTGCACCACGTTGATGATGTCGATGAAGCCATTGGTCAGCGGCATGGGCACGCCGATCACCTCCGCGATGGCCGCCCAGGGCACCAGACCGTAGGGCACATCCTCGGTGAGGTACCGGCTGGTGATGTCATTGGGCCCGCAGATCGGCGTCAGGCCGATGGAGCCGTGGCCCTCCTTGTACAGGTCCTGCCACGTCCAGGTGTAGTCCTCCGGGCGGCCGGAAAAGTCCTCCATGGGCCTGAGGTTGTAGCCCAGCACCTTGCCCACTGCCTTGCGCTCCTTGTCCATGGCGATGTTCAGCCGGCAGGCCGAGGGCGTCCAGCCCATCTCGTACAGGTAGAAGTTCACATGCGGGCTCTCGATGTTGGAGATGTTGAACAGCACCGGGCCGGCGTGCCAGTC
>CACZOZ010000157.1:0-4999 GCA_902782865.1 uncultured Eubacteriales bacterium | reverse complement strand
TTCGGTCGGCAGTCAGTCCCTTTCCGTGTGCTCTGGGATCTGTACAGTCAACAAGGTTTTTCTCGATCCAGGCTTTGATCATTCTTTGAGTATACCGATCGAGCTTTTTGAATTCCCTGTCAAACCTTGCCGTTGTCTCTACGCTGAAGCTCATAGCCCGCATTCCTTCCAAAGCTCACTGATGGGACGGCTTTTTCTTTGATCCGCGATATACTCATCATAGGCTTCCTGCGCGATCGTGATATCATATTCGTCCTCGATCTTCTCGAACAGAGCTTTTTTGAACGCTTCCGATAAAGAATAGGAATGCAGTTTGGCATAGCTCTCCGCCAGTGCCCTCTCATCATCGGTCAGTCTGATAGAAAAAGACATAAAACCACCCCCGTGTAGTGCATCGTACTACACGGGGGTGGTTTTGTCAAGCCGCAGCAAGGCCCTGTGTGATCGACCAAACAAAAACGGTCCCCGATCGTTTGACGCGGGTGGGGCTTACCGCGGGATCTTGCTGACACGCCTGCTGCCCGGCGCGATGGCGCGCTGGGGGCAGACGAGGACGCACAGATGGCAGCCCACGCATTTCCTGCCGTTGAGCACGGGGCGCCTGTTCTCATCCAGGCGGATGGCCTGGTGCCCGCCGTCCGCGCAGGAGATCTCGCAGCGGCCGCAGCCCACGCAGCGGGTCGGGTCGAACCGGGGATAGACCACCGTGTCCCGCTCCAGCACATCGGTGGTGGGGCTGAGGGAATCCAGGCCCAGGCCCACGGCGTCCCTGACGGAAGAAAAGCCCTTTTCTGTGAGATACAAGTTGAGGCCCGCCTTGAGGTCGTCGATGATCCGGTAGCCGTACTGCATCACGGCGGTGGTCACCTGGATGGATCCGGCGCCCAGGAGGATGAACTCCAGGGCGTCCTGCCAGGTCTCCACGCCGCCCATGCCGGACAGGTGCAGCCCTTTGAGCTCCGGGTCCCGTTTCAGCTCGGCGATAAAGCGCAGGGCGATGGGCTTGACGGCATTGCCGCTGTAGCCGCCCACGGCGGACCTGCCCCGCACCGCAGGCGCGGACAGGTAGGTGTGCATGTCCACGCCCACCACGGATTTGATGGTGTTGATGGCGGACAGCCCATCCGCCCCGCCCCGTTTGGCGGCCCTGCCGGCGGGAGCCATTTCCGCCACGTTGGGCGTGGGCTTGACGATGACGGGGATGGAGCAGGCGGCTTTGGCCGCGGCGGTGAACCGTTCCACCAGCTCCGGCACCTGGCCGATATCCGATCCCAGGCCGCCCTCGGCCATGTTGGGGCAGGAGAAATTCAGCTCAACCGCGTCGGCGCCGTTGTCCTCGCACTGCCGGGCCAGGGTGCCCCATTCCTGCTCATTCTGCCCCATGATGGAGGCGAGGATGAATTTGGACGGATAGTTCTTCTTGAGATCCCGGAAGATCTTCATGTTCTCTTCCACGCTGTGATCGCTGAGCTGCTCGATGTTCTTGAAGCCGATGATGCCGCCGGAATCCCCGGTGACGGCGGAAAAGCGCGGGGAGGCCTCGTGGATGTCCAGGGAGCAGACGGTCTTGAAGGAGACGCCCGCCCAGCCGGCCTCGAAGGCCCGGGCGCACATGTCGTAGGTGCTGCCCACCACCGAGGAGCTCAAAAGGAAGGGGTTCTCGATCGGGATCCCGCAGATATCGCTCCTCAGGCGGTCCTCGTCCGAGGGCAGCGCGGTCTCACAACGGGGCAGGACCTGGTAGTACAGCCGGTTGAGCGTGTCCCGCACGGGCACCTCATTGGGGCGCACGCAGGCCCTTTCGCAGGGCGCGGCGCAGGTCAGGCAGGGGTTTTCCGGCGGCAGGCTCAGGGCCGCGGTCTGCTCATCGCGGAACCATACGGCGCGCAGCAGCCGGGCGGGGTCCGTTTTGCCGCAGGCTTGGGTGCAGGGCGCGTTCAGGCACAGGGCGCAGCGGATGATGTCGGCGCGGCTGATGACGGGATCGGAATACAGCATGCGGTTCCTCCTTTTGCTTGTGCCGGATCACCGTTCGATCAGGGTGATCCGGACGTTGTCCGGGCCGGTGAAGGAGAGGGTCCTTAAGTCGGTACAGGGGTCCTGGCCGAAGGGGCCGGTATCGATGCCGCTCAGGGCCAGCCGCTTTTTGAGGGCGGGGAGGCGGCGGGCGGCAAGGGTCAGGTGCTGGGGCGGGAGCGCTTCCCCGGTATTGGAGCAGCGGATCTCCACCTGGGCCCTGCCCAGCTCCAGAAGGAACAGGGTGTCCGGCTGATCCACGGGCACCAGCTGACGCCGGATCCGGAAGCCCAGGACGGCCACGTAGAAATCGTAGATGTCCTCCTCCCGGGAGGCCATCAGCACCGTCCGCCCCGGGGCGATCCCCCGGGCGAAGGGATAGAGGGTGCGCTCGCGGGCGTTCTTTTTCCAGCGGCGGTAGGCCCTGAGCTCCCGGCGCCAGCGGGGATGGGTCACCACATAGGCTACGGCGATGAACAGGTACTGCCCGATCAGGCCGCCCAGCACGTTGCAGATCAGGTCGTCCGCGTCATAGAATCCCCGGCGGGTCATCAGCTGCAGGTTCTCGATCAGGAAGGAGATGACAAGGCAGGCCGTGACCGGCCGCACCCGGGGCCGTCTGCGGAACCAGGAGAACACATAGGGCAGCAGGTAGCCCATGGGCACGAAGAGCATCAGGTTCATGTAGGCCTGGGCGATGATGGCCGGGCTCACGATCCTGAAGTGCTCGAAGGCCGCGCCGGGGCCCCGGGAAAACAGGACCCTGAAAAAGCTCAGGATGCCCTCGTCGATCAGGATGGCGTTCTTCAGGTCCTCAAAGGGAGCTACGTGGACCCGGTACTCCTCCGACGGGGAGCGGGAGAAAAACACCAGCCAGGCCACGGCCGCGGCGTACAGAAGGAACGCCGCCGTGAGCAGGCCCTGGCGCAGGCGCATCAGCCTGTCCGCGTCCGGGTTGAGGCTGACGCCGCCGTTGAGGTTCAGTTTGAGGCGGGCACTGACCTTGCGGTCGAGCAGGGGGAGGAGGAACACCAGGGCCGCCACCAGGGCGGTCACGGCCAGGTTGGTCGCGAGGCTGTTGGGATCGATGCCCATTTTATTCGTCAGGTCCTTTCAGATGATAAAGCGTCAGAGAACGAAGTCCGCCAGGGCCAGGGCCACGGCGGCCTCCACACAGGGCACGGCCCTTAAGACCACGCAGGGGTCGGACCGGCCGGCGGCGATGAGGGTCGTTTCCGTCATGGTGTCCAGGTCCACGGTCCTCTGGGGCAGAGCGATGGTGGGGGTGGGCTTGAAGGCGGCTTCCAGGATCAGGGGCATGCCCGTGGACAGGCCCCCCAGGATGCCGCCCGCGTGGTTGGAAAGGGGCGTGACCTGCCCGTGACGGATGCCGTAGGGATCGTTGAAAACGCTGCCGCGGCCGCGGGCGGCGGCAAAGGCGTCGCCGAAGGACACGGCCTTCACCGCGGGCACGGAGAAAACAGCGGCGGAGACGCGGCTCTCCAGGCCGTCGAAGATCGGATCCCCCAGCCCGGGGGGCAGGCCCAGGACGGCGCACTCCACCCGGCCGCCCACACTGTCGCCTTTTTCGGCGGCGGCGCGCGTAAGGGCCAGCATCTCCATACCCTTTTTTTCGTTCAGCACGGGGAACGTTTCCCGGGAGAGGCGGTCAAGCAGGGCTCTGTCCGGAGCGACGGGATCGAAGGGATCATCCTCCACATCGCCCACGGCGCGGATGTGGCCGGCGATAAGGATGCCCCGCCTTGAATAGATCTGGCGCAGGATCTCTCCCGCGGCGGTGAGGGGCGCCGTCAGCCGGGCGGAAAAATGCCCGCCGCCCCGGGCGTCCTCATGCCCCCCGAAGCGCACGGAGGCGGGCCAGTCCGCGTGCCCCGGGCGGGGCGTGCGGGCGGTATACGTATCCGGCTTCACGTCGGTGTTGGGGATCATGAGGCACAGCGGCGCGCCGCAGGTCACATTCCCCTTGAGGCCGGACAGGATCCTGACCTCGTCCCCCTCTTTGCGGGGGGAGGTGAGGGCCCTTCCCGGGGATCGCCTGGCCATGCCGGAGCGAAGGGCGTCCGGGTCGATCTCCTCGCCGGCGGGCAGGCCGTCGATGACGGCGCCCACGCATTCCCCGCGGGACTGGCCGAACAGGCTCAAACGGATCTTACGGCCGAACACGGATGACATTTTCGTTTCCTCCCAACGCGCATAAGTCCCCGTAAAAGCCCGGGTAGCTTTTTGAGACGGCCTCCCAGCCGGTGATCGCACACTCCCCCGCGCAGGCGGAGGCGGCCGCGGCCGCGGCCATGACGATGCGGTGGTCGCCCATGCCGTCCACGGTGCCGCCGGGGAGCTTTTCCCGGCCCCGGATCACCAGAGCGTCCCCCTCGACGCGGGCGAACGCGCCCAGGGAAACGACCATGGCGGCGGAGGCCGCGAGCCGGTCGCTCTCCTTGAGCCTGAGGCGGCCGGCGCCGTCAAGGCGGCTCTCTCCCGGGATGAAAGCGCACAGGGCCGCCAGGGCCGTAAAAGAATCCGGGATGTCCCGGACGGAGGCGTTCAGGGGCTTTAGGTCCCCGCGGCGGACCAGGGCCCCGTCAGGGTACCGGCGGACAAACGCGCCGGCACGCTCCAGGAGGTCCAGGATGCGCCTGTCGCCCTGGGCGGAGGCGCCGTCAAGGCCCGTGACTCTCACCGGGCCGGAGAGCGCCCCGAAGATCAGAAGGTTCGCGGCGGCGCTCCAGTCCCCCTCGGGCACCCAGGGATCGGGGGGGTGGGGGACCCGGCCGCCGGGCACCCGGACGGTGTCGCCGGACCGGGATACCGGGATGCCGCATTCCCCCATCATCCGCGCCGTCAGGTCCACATAAGGGGCGGACTCCAAAGGGCCGGTCAGGCGGATCAGGGTATCCTCCTCCCGGGAGGGCGCGGACAGGATAAGGCCGGAGATATACTGGCTGCTCACATCCCCCGGCAG
>CACZOZ010000156.1:0-12995 GCA_902782865.1 uncultured Eubacteriales bacterium | reverse complement strand
GGATGTCGGCGCCCTTTCTGAGGCCGAAGTGGTCCGTCATGGCCGAGGGCACGCGCAGCGCGGAGCCGTCAGAGAGCTTGATAAGAGCCTCACCGCGGCGGCGGGTGATCTTAGTGATCTCAGGCATAGGGATCCTCCTGTGTCAGGAAAAGCCGGATCAGTGCCAGGTTGAGCCCGGACAGCACCCACCGCCTTTCCAGGGAACAGCCGGAAGTCAGGAAAACAAAACCCTTCCCGCCGTCAAAAAACACCCCGTGACAGGCACCGTAAGCCAGGCCCTGATGCCCGCAGACGGTCCCGGATCTTTTCATGGGGATGATGAACATGCCAAGGCCGCTCAGGATCGCCGGGTCACGGCTGCCGAAGGGGATCACGGGCCGCGCCATGATCCTGTAAGTGTCGGAAGTCATGAGCCTGCCCGCGATCAGGGCAAGATCCTCCGCGGAAAGGCACAGATTGCCGTGAGCCCTGCACCAGGCGGGAACCGTTACAGCCCCGCTTTGCCGGGCCCGGGCCGAAAAGGCGGTCCGGCCCGTCAGCACCAGCCGGCCGTCCGAGAGCGGTACTTCCCCGGGAAGCCGGGCGGCGTCATAGGTCCCTTCCACGGGAAAGCTCGCGCGCAGAAGGCTGTCCAGATCCTCCCCGGTCCACCGGGTCAGGGCTTCCCCGCACAGCGCCGCGCCCAGGTTGGAATAGCAAAAGCTCTCACCGGGCACACCGCCGGTGAAACGCACATGCCTGAGGACTTCCTCCGCCGGCCAGCCCTCCCGGGCCCCCTTTTCCAGCACATCACCGTCACAAACAGTGCCCGTATGGCTCAGAAGCATCCTCGGCGTCAATTCCGCCCCGGGGTACGCCGGCGCGGCAAAGCCGCTGCCGAACACCCGGGACAACGGCGCGTCAAGATCACACCTTCCCTCCGCGGCCGCGCGGACAAAAAGGGCGGCACTGACCATTTTGGATATGGATGCGGTCCGAAAGAATGTCCCCGGCACCACCGGGCCCATCTCCCCGCCCGTCCCGGTATGCAGGCTGCCCGTGATCCCCGATGCGTCGAAAAGCACCAGGGACGCTCCCAGGACCCGGTACCGACGGAATATCCCGATGATCTCTTTCTGCCTCCCGGTATCCTTGAGTTCCCCCGTGGCCGCGTTGATCTTCTGACGGATCCCCAGGGGGCTCAGGCGTACCGCCGCGCCGTACAATTCACGTTTCATGCCGTTTACCCGAAAAACACTCCCGCTTGATGAAGAGGACGGCGCCGACGACCACAAGGATCAGCGACAGCGCCTGGGACACCCGGACGCTCCCCCACATGAGGCTGTCCGTCCTGAGACCTTCTATAAAGAAGCGCCCCGTCCCGTACCAGATCAGGTAAAGGAGGAACAGGCTCCCGCGCCGCTTCGTTTTTTTGCGGAGCAGATGCAGGATCAGGAACCCCGTCAGGTTCCATGCGGACTCGTAAAAGAAGGTCGCCTGCACCCACCGCCCCTGGGCCATGACCGCGTAGGGAAAGAACTGCAGGCCCGGATCCGTCACATCCGCCCCGTAGGCCTCCTGATTGAAGAAATTGCCCCATCTGCCGATGGCCTGGGCCAGGAGCAGAGCTGGGGCGGCCAGGTCCAGGAGCGCCGGGATGGGAAGCTTCCGCCTGCGGGCCAGGAGCAGCATGCCCGCAGCCCCGCCGATGATCCCGCCGTAGATCGCCAGCCCTCCCTGCCAGATATACAGGACCGATACGGGATCGGACGCGTAGCGAGCCCAGTTGAACACACAGTAATAGATCCTGGCGCCCAGGATCCCGATGGGCAGAGCCCACAGGGCGAAGTCCACCGATATGTCCTTCGGAAGAGAAAGCCGTTCTTCCTGGGAGCGCATATACAGGACCGCCGTAAGCACAGCCGACGCGATCAGAAGACCGTACACGCTGATGAAACCGAAAAGCTTCATGATGCCTCCGCCTTAAAAGTGAGGTTTGATTGTTTGCGGAAAAAAGATTATACTTTAAACCATCCCATCAAAGGAGCCGCGCCATGCCGAAAATCGCCGCCGAGACCCTCGGGTGCAAAGTGAACCAGTATGATACCCAGGCCATCCTGGAGCAGTTCCTCCGGGCGGGCTGGGACACCGTCCCCTTCCATTTCCCCGCCGATGTATACCTGGTCAATACCTGCGCCGTCACCAGGACCGGAGAAAGGAAAAGCCTGCAGGCGGTCCGCCGGGCATTGAAGACCGCGCCCGAAGCGGATATCATCCTGGCGGGATGCGTCGCCCAGAGGGACGGAGAAAAGCTCCTGGAGACGGGAGCCCGCCTCATCCTGGGCATGGACCGCCGGGATGAAGCCTACGCGCTGTATACAGAGACGAAGGAAAAGGACATCCGGATGTGCGCCGTGCGGCCCCAGGCTAAAAAGCCCGCATTCGAGCCCCTGCGCATCAGTGATTTTCAGGACCACACCCGGGCCGTGCTCAAGATCCAGGAAGGCTGTGACCGCTACTGCGCCTACTGCATCATCCCCTACTGCCGGGGCGGGATCCGTTCAAGGCCCCTTGAGGACATCACCGAGGAAGCGTCCCGCCTGAGCGCCCACCATTTCAGAGAGCTCGTGCTCACGGGGATCCACCTGACCAGCTACGGCAGGGACCTGGAAGGGCAGACTCTGCTCCAGGCCATCCGGGCCGCCGCCGTGCCGGGGATCTCCAGGATCCGTCTGGGCTCCCTGGAGCCCGTGATCGTGGACGGCGATTTTGCCGCCGGGCTCAAAGCGATCCCCCAGATCTGCCCCCAGTTCCACCTGGCGCTCCAGAGCGGATCGGACGAGGTGCTCAGGCGCATGCGCCGGCGCTACACCACCGACGATTTCAGGCGCGCCGTCAAACTGCTCAGGAACGCGTTCCCGGACTGCGCCGTCACTACCGACATCATATGCGGTTTCCCCGGAGAGACCGACGAGGACTTCGAGGAGACGCTCCGTTTCGCCTCCGAGATCCGTTTCAGCCGGATCCACGCCTTCCCCTTCAGCCCCCGGGAGGGGACCCTCGCCGCCGGGATGAAGGACACCGTGCCCACCGCCAGGCGCGAGGAGCGGGTGCGCAAGCTGATCGCCCTGGGAAAGACCTGCGCGGCGGAGTATCACGCCGGCACCGTGGGAAAGATCAAAGAAGTGCTGCTTGAAAAAAAGAGCGCTCCCGGCACCGGTGAAGGCTACACGAGGGAATACGTCCATTGTGCCGTCACCGGTGCGGAAGACGCGAAGGAAGGGGACATCGTGACCGTCCTCATCACGGGCACGGAAAAGGACGGCGTCACCGGAAAAGCGGTTCAGCCCTGAAGGCCTCTGGACTGACGATCCATATCCTCTACGACGATATCATGGATCTCTCCCAGAGAAGCGCAGTACTCCAGGACCTTCCAGGGCTCATTGGTGTGGTAGTGTATCTTGATGAGCTCGTCATCCCCCACCGCCAGAAGGCAGTCGCCCTTGAAGCAGTTCGTGAAATGATCCCTGATCACATCCTCATCAAGGCCGGTGCCTTCGATCAAAAGCTGCGTATCATACCTGTACTCCAGCATGTCATAGACCTCCTTACGGTTTTATCGGCATGATTATACCATAATCCCGCGCCCTGTGGCAATTCCGGTCTTAAGGGCTGACGGGACAAATTTGCCGTTTTCAGTTCACGCGATTTATGGTAGAATGAACATTAAGGCTCGCATACGGCTGACGCGGCCGGCGGCCTGTTAAATCCCGGCAAAGAGGAAATCCGACTTGAAGAAGATGAGCAAGAAAACCAGAAGCAATCTGCTCAACGCCCTCCTGATCGTGGGAACGATCGGAGCGGTGCTGATCATCGGCGCCGCGAACGGCGATATAGACGACGCGTGGCGCACCATGATCAGCGCCGATCCCGGATACCTGGCCCTGGCGGTGGTCTCCTTCTGTGTATTCGTTTTTTTCGAAGCCATGACCACCTATATGTTCTTTCGCTACCAGGACCTGCGCGTCCGCATGGGCACCTGTGTGCTGGTGACGCTGATCGGCCTGTTTTATTCCAACGTGACCCCCGGTTCCACCGGCGGACAGCCCCTGCAGGTGATCACCCTGAAAAAGCGGGGCGTTCCCTCCGGGTATACCACATCGGCCCTGGCCGTCAAGTTTTTCTGTTTTCAATGCGCGCTTCTGATCCTGGGCACGGTCCTGTGGATCATGAACTGGGACTTCAGCTTCGAGCACATCGGCGCCGTCCGCTGGCTGATCTATCTGGGATATTTCATCAACAGCCTGGGAGTGGCCGGCGTGGTGCTGCTGGCGATCAACCGGACCATGGTGCGGAACACGCTGATGTTTTTTATCCGTTTCGGGCAGAAGATACGTCTGGTCAAGGACCTTGACAAGACCACACGGCGCCTGGACAAGGCACTAAACGACTTCCACACCAGCGTGGACATGATGACCCATCAGCCCCGGCGACTGTTTTGCATTTTTCTCGTATCCTGCGTGCAGGTGATGGGGCTGATGAGCATCGTCTATTTCGTGACCCTGGCCCTGGGCGTGACCGAATACAGCTACCTTCAGATCGTAACGCTGCAGTTCCTGCTGTATATCGGGGTATCCTTCACGCCGACGCCCGGCGCTTCCGGCAGCCAGGAGGGCGGCTTTTACCTGATCTTCAGCCGCATATTTCCGGCGGGAAAGATCCTGGGCGCTCTGCTGGTATGGCGTTTCTTCACCTATTACCTTTCCATGATCATCAGCCTGATATTCGGAGTCCTGCTCGACAGCGTCAGGACCATGCGGGGCACCATCAAAAAAGTGGAGCTGCCCCGGGGCCTGAAGCACATGCCTGACTGGGAGGAAGAGCATGAAACTGATTAAACGCGTCACTGCCCTGCTGATGTGCCTGTGTCTCCTTCCCCTGTGCGCTCTTTGCGAGGAGGAAGCGGGAGACGATTTCTTCGCTTACCCCAACAAGCCCCTGGCGCTGCGGCCGGGAGACACGTTCACGCTGCCCGAAACGCCCGTTTCCTGGACCAGCGACGCCCCGGAAGTGGCGCAGGTGGCAGGTGACGCCATCACGGCGCGCAACGAAGGCTTCGCCACGATCGTATGCACCGACGCGGAAGGCCTGGAGACGTACTATGACGTCACCGTGGACGAAAACGCCCTGCCCCACCTCATCCGCGCCGCCATCGACCTGGCCCTGGGGGAATGGGAAGAGAACCTGGGCAAGACCTTTACCGACAGGAACAAGTACACGATCTGGTACTGCGGCAAAGGGGCCGGCTGCCATTTCGGCTGGTGCGGCGGCTTTGTGGGCTACTGCCTGGACAAAGCCGGCGTGCCGATGGATGACTACAACGAATCCTATCCCCACGAAGGCGGTGTCCCCTATGCCGTGTTCGCGGCGGGCGTGGGCAAGATCCTCAAGGGCTATACCAAGATGGAGCGCCTGAGCGAAGTCCCCCGGCCGGGCTACCTGGTCATCTACGGGCAGCGCAAACGCTATGACACCATCCACGTGGGCATGATCACCGACGTGACCGACAGAGAGGACGGCACTTACGTGATCAGGACCGTCGAGGGCAATGTGTCCAGCCGGATCAAGCGGTACTGCTATCTGTATGACAGCACCAATACCGATCAGCACAATTACTCGGCCCTTCCCGAGGATGAATGGACCGAACGGGACATCTACCAGTACACGATCCACCAGAAGGACTGGTTCATCTATCGGTTCTGCGCCACCTGGCTGCCGGAAGAGGACTGACCGGCAGCCTTTTTCTGTCAAGGAGGCACTATGGCATTCGCCCACCTGCATCTGCATACGGAATACTCCTTATTGGACGGCGCCTGCCGCATCAAGGCCCTGCCGAAGATCATCAAGGACCTGGGCATGGACGCCTGCGCCGTCACGGATCACGGCGTGATGTACGGCGCGGTGGACTTCTATACTGCCTGCAAAAAGGAAGGCATCCATCCGGTCATCGGATGTGAGATGTACGTGTGCAGGGACCGGTTCGACCGCAGCGTGCTCAACAGGGACATCGCTCACCTGATCCTGCTGTGCGAGAACCAGACCGGTTACAGGAACCTGATGCTCCTGGACTCCCTGGCCTTCACCGAGGGATTCTATTATAAGCCGCGGATCGATTACGCTCTGCTGGAAAAACACCACGAGGGGCTCATCGCCCTGAGCGCCTGCCTGAGCGGTGACCTGAACAAGCTCCTGCTCAGGAACGATCTGGACGCCGCGGAGGAATACGCCCGGAACATGGAGAGGATCATGGGCCGGGACCATTTCTACATCGAACTGATGGATCACGGCCTGCCGGATGAGAAGAACGTGCTACCGGGCCTCATCGAGATATCCCGGCGCACCGGCATACCCACCGTGGCCACCAACGACTGCCATTACCTCAGGCGCGAGGACGCCGATGCCCAGGAAGTGCTCATGTGCATCCAGACCGGCAAGACCCTGGATGACGAGAACCGCATGCGCATGGAGACGCGGGAGCTCTACGTGAAGAGTGAAGAAGAAATGCTCAGGCTCTTCCCGGAGCAGCCCGAAGCGGTGGAGATGGCCCACGCCATCGCCCACCGCTGCCACGTGGATTTCGACTTCACCAAACGTTACCTGCCCGCCTTCGCCGTCCCCAAAGAGGACGGCACCGCCGAAAACATGCTGCGGCGTCTGTGCCATGAAGGCTTCGCCCAAAGATACCGCGCCGATGACGAGGCCGCGAACGAGCGGTTGAAATACGAGCTCAAAGTGATCCATGACATGGGCTTTGACGACTACTTCCTGATCGTGTGGGACTTCGTGAAATACGCCAAGGACCACGGCATCATGGTGGGCCCCGGCCGGGGCAGCGGCGCGGCGAGCATCGTCGCCTACTGCCTGAACATCACCATGCTGGACCCGCTGAAATACAACCTGGTGTTCGAGCGTTTCCTCAATCCCGAACGGGTGAGCATGCCCGATATCGACATGGATTTCTGCTATGAACGCCGGCAGGAAGTCATCGATTACGTGGCCCGGAAGTACGGGCAGGATCACGTCGCCCAGATCATCACTTTCGGCACCATGGCCGCCAGGGGCGTGGTGCGGGACGTGGGCAGGGTGCTGGGCTACACTTATCAGGAAACGGACAAGGTGGCCAAGGCCATCCCCATGGCCCTGGACATGACGCTGGAAAAAGCGCTGCAGATCTCCCCCGAACTCAGGCAGATGACCGAGGAGGATCAGCGGCTGAAAAAACTCATCGACACCGCCCGGGCCCTGGAAGGCATGCCCCGTCACGCCAGCACCCACGCCGCGGGCGTGCTCATCACCGGCCAGCCGGTGACGGAGCTGGTGCCGCTGCAGAAGAACGATGACGTGGTCACCACCCAGTATCCCATGGGGATCATATCCGACCTGGGACTGCTCAAGATGGATTTTCTGGGGCTCAGGACCCTGACGGTCATCCGGGATGCCCTGGACATGATGCGCCAGCAGGGCGTGGACATGCGGCCGGAGGATATCCCCACGGACGATCCCGAAGTATACGACATGATCGGCGCCGGTGACACGGACGGTGTCTTCCAGCTGGAAAGCGGCGGGATGCGCGCCTTCCTGACCAATATGCGCCCGCGGACCTTTGAGGACATCATCGCCGCCATCTCCCTCTACCGGCCCGGCCCGATGGAATCCATCCCCCGGTATATCCATGGCAAGGAGCATCCGGACGAGGTCACTTATGACAGTCCCCTTCTGGCTCCCATCCTGGACGTGACTTACGGCTGCATGGTGTACCAGGAGCAGGTCATGCAGATCGTGCGTGACCTGGCCGGGTACTCCATGGGCCGCAGCGACCTGGTGCGGCGGGCCATGGCCAAGAAGAAGCACGACGTGATGATGAAGGAGAGGGACATCTTCATCAACGGCTCGGAAGAGATGGGCGTGCCGGGCGCTCTCAAAAAGGGCGTGAGCCTGAAAGCGGCCGAGAAGATCTTCGACGAGATGACCGCCTTCGCCTCCTACGCCTTCAACAAGCCCCATGCCGCCTGTTACGCCCTGGTGAGCCTGCAGACGGGATACCTGAAAAAGCACTACCCCGCCGAATTCATGGCGGCACTGATGAATTCCGTGAGCGGGAACGCCGGCAAGATCGCCCAGTACATCCAGTACTGCCGTCAGCACGGCATCCCCCTGCTCCCCCCCGGGGTCAACCAGTCCCAGCGCCGGTTCACCGTGGAAAGGGACCGCAACGGCCTTAAAAGCGTCCGTTTCGGCCTTGGCGGCATCAAAAACCTTGGCGACGGCGTCGTGGATGAGATCGTCCGGGAGCGGGACGAGAACGGCCCCTTCAGGGATATCTATGATTTCTGCCGGCGGACCGTGTCCCGGGACGTGACCAAAAGGACAGTGGAGAGCCTGATAAGGAGCGGATGCTTTGACGGGATGGGCATGAAGCGGTCCCAGCTGATGCGGATCTACGAGCAGATCATGGACAGCGAGGCCAGCAGGGCCAGATCGGCCGTCAGCGGCCAGGTCTCCCTGTTCGAGCTGCCCAGCGGCGAGGAGATGCTGGAGACCCTGAAGATCCCCTGTCCGGACATCCCCGAGTTCAGCCGGAAGGACATCCTCAGCCAGGAAAAGGAAATGACGGGGGTCTATATCTCAGGCCATCCCCTGGATGAGAAAAGAGAGCAGCTGCAGCGCCTGAGCTTCAGCACCGCGTCGGTCCGGGACTTTGAGGACCGGGCGGACAAGGGGCTGAGCGAGGACGGAAAGCGTGTCGTCATGGGCGGCATCCTGACCCAATGCCGGAAAAAGGCCACCCGCAAGGGCGAGATGATGGGCTTTGTCACGCTGGAAGATCTGACCGGGCAGATCGAATGCATGGTGTTCCCCAAGGCGTACCTGCGCCTGAGCGAGGAAATGCGGGAGGACCGGATCGCCCTGGTCACCGGCCGCCTGAGCGTCAGGGAGGACGAGGATCCCAAGCTGCTCGTGGAACAGATCGAGGACCTGCCGGACGAACAGCCCCCGGCAGCGCTCACCACCGGGAACTGGCGCCAGGCGAAGGAAAAGATCTACCTCCACCTGACCCCGGACCAGTGGAAAAACCTGGAGAACGTCCTCAGTCCCCTTCCCCGGGGCGGCATCCCGGTGGTGGCGCAGCTGACCACCGAGCGCACATTGAAGCCCGCCGACAGCCGAAGCTGGGTGGCGGATCTGAAAAACTCCTCGGAGACCCTGAAGACCATATTCGGCGCGGAGAACGTTAAGACGTCCCCCGCCCTGTAAGGGAGCCTACGTGAAAGAACAGAACACGACGCCGGTCAAAAAAGCGTCCATATACGCCATCATCATCAACAGCCTCCAGATCCTCTGCGCCGGTGCGGCCGCGGTGTACATCCTGTTCGGGCCAAAGAGCGCCGACGCGGAGCCGGTGGAGATCGCCGCGGTGCTGGTGCTGTTCGCGATCGTGACTCTCGGCGCGGTGCTGGACATCATAGAGGCGGCCGCCACCTTCCGGATGCACTACACCGTCCAGGGGCTGACCCAGACCGTCCAGTACGTGGAAGAGCTCAACAAGGCCCTGCGGGCCCAGCGCCATGATTTCCGCAATCACCTGCAGGTGATATCCGGGCTCGTGGAGCTCGAGGAATATGACGACGCCCTGAAGTATATCCGCGACCTGAACGGCGATATCCGCACCATGGGCCAGAGCCTGAAGACCGCCAGCCCCGCGGTGAACGCCCTGATCATGGTCAAGACGGAAGAGGCGCGGCAGAAAAACATCCTGCTCAAGGCGGATGTGATCGGGCTGAACAACGATATGCCCCTTCCCGAGTGGGAGCTGTGCCGCGTACTGTCCAACCTGATCGACAACGCCATGGACGCCCTGTCCCACACACGGCACGGCACCATCCAGGTCATCATGGAGGAAGAGAAGGGCCAGTTCAAGGTGACCGTCGGCAACAACGGCCCGCAGATCCCGAAGAAAATGCAGGACGCGATCTTCGAAGCCGGTTTTTCCGGCAAAGGCAAAGGCAGAGGCATGGGACTGTACATCGTGCGCCAGGTATTCACCAGCCGCGGCGGCAGCCTCGAAGTGACATCCGACGAGGAATGGACGGCCTTCCACGGCTCGATCCCTCTCGAACCTCTCTCCCCCGATCCACAGCCCTGACGGCCGGAAAAGGGATCAGACGATCATACAAAAAAATGCTTCGACGGCGCTGCCGCGAAGCATTTTGTTATTGAGCCTGCAGACGGAGCAGATCAGATCTCTTTTTTCATGGCACTGAAAGTGCGCACGATCCTGAAGCCCGCCCTCAGATAGATCTTCTGAGCGTGATTCTCAATGCCGGTGAAAATACTGCTGAAAGAAGCGCCCTCCAGGATGAATTCCCGCATCAGCAGGTGAAAGAGCACGGACGCGATGCTCCGCTTTTCATACATGGGATCGGTGAAGATGCCGGTGAACCAGCCCCGCCCGCTCTTCTGGAGATCCACCGGGCCGGTAAAGCCGACGATATGGCCCTCGTGTTCCGCCACCAGAAGGGGACGCGGACCCGAAGGGATCCGCCCGTCCGGCAGGTACCGGGGATCCGTGCAGGGCCTGTTTTCCCGGTAGCAGGCCATCTCGCTTGCGATGACGCTGCGCCAGTATTCGCTCCCCACCCGGTCGCAGATCCTGTCGTAATCCGGGAAATGATCCGGGATGAAGCGGCCGGTATAGATCCCTTCCCGAAGCAGGCGCTGCCTCGCCTCTTCCATCCCCGGCCAGGGCTTATACTCCTCAAGGGGCAGGTAGAGAGCGATCTCCCTGTCCGTCACGGTAAATCCCAGGGCTTTCAGGAACTCAAATCCCGGGCAGTCCTCATCCACGCCCGGGGCGTTGTTGTGGTCGTGTCCCGGAGAGGTGGGGATGGTCCAGCTCAGGTTGACGGGGTCGTTGTTGTTGACGGCGACCGTGGTCTTGCCCGCGCGCCTGAAAGCGTCCGTCATGGCGTCCATCAGCGCCGTACCGACGCCGGCCCTGCGATGGTCGCGCCTGACGAACACGCTGTTGAGATAGCCGGGCGTATTGAAAGCGTCCTCACCGTTCAGGAATCTCTTCTGGCAGATGCCGATGATGAAGCCTACGACCTCACCGGCGTCCTCGGCCACAAAGCAATAAGCGGGATCGAAGCTGGGATCGAGCCAGAACTTCGCCTCAAGGGCCGCTTCGTCCATGGGAAAGTAGACCACCTCATGATCCCTGACCGAGGCGTTCCAGACCGCGGCGATCCCCGGCAGATCCGTCCGTACGCACTGCCTGATATACATGAAGCTCCTCCTAAAGTGACTGTATGTGTCAGCCCCTGTCCTGGAGCTGCTTTTTCAGATCGTCCGCCGCGTAGAACAGCGGCTTGGAATTCTGGATCTCCTGGCTGATCTTCTGACAGGCGTGCATGACCGTCGTGTGATCCCTCTTGAAGGAACGCCCGATCATCTCCAGAGACATCTCCACCATCTCGCGGCACAGATACATGGCCATCTGCCTGGGCAGGATGACTTCTTTGTTGCGCTTGATGCCCGTGATATCCTCCACCGGCACGTTGTAATACACCGACACGGCGCCGATCACGTCCTCGCAGGTGATGTTCCGCGGGGCGGAGGCCGCGAAGGTATCCTTCAAGGCTGTTTCCGCCAGGGCGGTATCGATGGTCCTCCCCGTCAGGGAGGAATAGGCCACCAGGCGCGTCAGCGCGCCTTCAAGCTCACGGATATTGCTGGATATCTTTTCCGCCACCAGACGCAGCACATCCGGCGGTACCGTGATGCCGTCGTTTTCAGTTTTGCGGCGCAGGATCTCGTACCGGGTGTCCAGATCGGGTTTGGCGATATCGGCCACCAGCCCCCATTCGAACCGGGAACGCAGGCGCTCCGCCAGCTTTGGGATCTCCTTGGGCGGCTTGTCCGAGGAAAGCACGATCTGTTTCCCGGCGGAGTGGAGATCGTTGAAGGTGTGGAAAAACTCCTCCTGGGTGGCTTCACGGCCCACGAGGAACTGGATGTCATCCACCAGAAGGATGTCGATGGTGCGGTATTTCGCCCGGAATTCCTGGGTGGTCCTGGACTGGATCGCCGCGATCATCTCGTTGGTAAAGGTCTCGGTGGTGACATAGCGCACCTTGAGCTCCGGCTTCTGGGACAGGGCAAAATGGCCGATCGCGTGGAGCAGATGGGTCTTCCCCAGGCCGACACCGCCGTAGATGAACAGGGGATTATACGCGCCCGCCGGAGACTCCGCCACGGCGAGAGAGGCCGCGTGGGCAAAACGGTTGTTGTTCCCCACCACGAAGGATTCAAAGGTGTATTTGGGATTCAGCGTCGATTCCTGCACAGGAGCGCTATCCCGGCGGGCACGGTATTTCTTCGCCCGTTCCGGGTCCATCAGTTCGGCGTGTATCCGGCGGCCGGCGGCCTTTTCCAGGGCATTCTCGATCAGCGGCAGATAACGGCCGGAAACGAACTGAAAATAAAAATCCGTCATCGCCTCGATGATCATCTGGTCCCCGGTGAAAGCCAGCGGCCTGAGCGCGGAAGCGATCCACGTATCATAGGTGACGGATGTCATTTCACTGCGCATGAATACACACGCTTTTTCCCAAAGCTGATCCTTATCCAAAGAAAACGCTCCCCTGCTGAAATGATGAAAGCCCTCCGGGGGCCATACGAACGACACAAAATGGATCTCACTGATCGCAGAAGTATGTTAGCAGAAAGGGCGGAAAAAATCAAGAAAGCCGGCCTTTCCGCCCGATCCGCGGGCCCCGGGGCAAGTGGCACAATCGATAGTGCCGCGCGGCGGACAGGGCCCCTACAAATTGTTCTGATCTCCGGATGTCCGCCGGCGAAAGATAAATACTTAAATCTTTTTAATAAAATATTCAAGGTTTTTTTCATCAATTGAAAAGGCGCCGTCCAAGGACGCGCCTTATGGTAATATCTGG